>JAJFUL010000062.1 GCA_021372425.1 Spirochaetaceae bacterium | reverse complement strand
GCGATGAGCAGCGATTTCGTGTCGAGCTTCAGGCTGAGATCCCGGGGATTCAGCCTTTCGTGGTCCTTCACAACCCTGAAGTGGATGTAATCGTTCATCGGCTCGAGAACGATCAGCACTGAAATGAGGGGCAAGTAATCCCGCAGGCAGATGGGAACATTGTGCTTGTCGAACAGGGGCTCTTCCCCGCTTGTCGTGCAGGAGTACCAGATTTCGAGGCCCATCTCCGCGGCAAAAATCTTGACCTTCTCGAAGCGTTCCACCGATGACTTGGAAAAATCGAAGCCATCGACAATGATAGTTTTTGCATCAAAGCCACCATCGACGATCATGGCACTGATCGAACGGGTTATCTGGTCTATCGTGACGCCTTCCTGCGTGAAATTCATTATCACGCGGTTTCGCACGAGCTGTTCTTTCAGATCATCGATATTCTCGAGGTTCTTGCGGTGGGCGATCTCATTAAATATATTTTCATACCATGAAATGATATAGCTTGTATGTGCGTTGAATGAAATATGTATTACCTTTTCACCCTGGATGAGTTTGTCCAAAGCCATTTGCACCAGGACGGATGTCTTGCCGATGCCTTTCCGGCTGGCGACGACCCCGATGTTTCCCGGCTGCAAACCGCCTTCGATGGATTTCTCCAGGATGCGTACAGGGCTCTTTGTAATAAACTCTTCTTTCAGCATGGTATCTCCTTTCGGTGAACGCGCTCCCGCGTATTTCCACCTGAACAGGGATGCACCGAAGTGCCTGTGCAGTCTTCAGTACACTTTCATTATATCGCGCAAGCAAAAGGTTTCGCCGCATGCAGCTTCTTCCCTCAGCCTGCTTTCTTTTCAGCCTTTGGGCTCTTTTGCCGGGTGCCTCACTTCTGCTGTTGCTCTTTCTTACGCTTCTCCAGGTAATCCTTTCTGAGCTGATCGGAAATCGAGGCGGGCACCTTGCCGTACTTCTCGAATTCCATGGTGAACTCGGCCTTCCCCTGGGTCAATGACCGGAGCACCGTGGAATATCCGAACATTTCCGCGAGCGGCACCTCTGCTTCGACGCGACAGAAGGTTCCGTCTTCGGTGCTGGCGGTGATGATACCGCGGCGCTGATTCAATGAAGCGAAGATATTGCCCTGGAATTCCGTGGGGCCTTCGACATTGACCTTCATGATCGGTTCCAGAATGCAGGGCTTGGCCTTTTCGTAGGCTTCCCTGAAGGCACCGATGGCTGCCTGCTGGAAGGCGATATCGGAAGAGTCCACAGGGTGACTCTGTCCATCATTGATGAGGCAGCGCACGTTGATGATCGGGAATCCGATGATGCTGCCCTTCTGCATGGCCGCCTTGAAGCCCTTGTCGCAAGAGGGGATGAACTCGATGGGAATTGCACCGCCCTTTACCATGTTGACGAACTCGTAGGTCTGTTCGGCACAGGGCTCGATATAACCTGCGACGCGACCGTACTGGCCGGAACCGCCGGTCTGCTTCTTGTGTGTGTAGTTGAATTCAGCCCGTTGGGTGATGGCCTCGCGGTAGGCGACTTGAGGCATGCCGGCCTCGACTTCGCATTTGTATTCCCGGCGCATTCGCTCGATGTAGACTTCGAGGTGAAGCTCTCCCATGCCCTGAATGATCGTCTGGTTGGATTCGGGATCGACGAAGGTGCGGAATGTTGGGTCTTCCTTGGTGAAGCGGTTGAGCGCCTTGCCCATCTGATCCGATGATTTCTTGTCCTTTGGCTGGATTGCAAGGGAGATGACAGGTTCGGGAACGAACATGCTCGTCATCGCATAGTTGAGGTCGGGATTGCAGAATGTGTCGCCCGAAGCGCAATCGACGCCGAAGAGCGCGACGATGTCGCCGCAGGAGCCTTCCTGAATGTCCTCCATTGCATTTGCATGCATGCGGACGAGCCTTCCCACCTTGAATTTCTTCCTCGCCCTGGTGTTTAGGAGTTCATCGCCCTTCTTAAGCTCTCCCTGGTAGACGCGCACGTAGGTGAGCTGGCCGTACTGGCCATCTTCGAGCTTGAAGCCGAGCGCGACAGTCTTGGCTTTGGGATCGGCCCGAAGTTCGACTTCCTTCTCTCCATCGTCCAGATCGAGTGCATAGTTGTGCACTTCGCTGGGATCGGGAAGGAATTCGGTGACACCGTCGAGAAGGAGCTGGATGCCTTTGTTTCTGTATGCGGAACCAACGAAGACGGGCACGAATTTTTCGGCGATACAGCCGGCACGGATCGCGTTGACGAGCACGTCGTTCTCTACTTCGCCACCAAGATACTGCTCGGCAAGTTCGTCGGAGAACATGGATGCAGCGTCGAGAAGCTCTTCGCGGTACCGGTCGGCATCGGCCTGGAGGTGTGCGGGGATCTCCGCATAGCGGATGTCCTCGCCGTTGGGGCCATCAAAATAGACTGCGCGCATCTGGATCAGGTCGATGACGCCTTCGAGCTTGTCTTCGAGGCCGATGGGGATCGTGACGAATGCAGGATTCAGCCCCAGTTTTTCCTGGAGTTGGGCTTTGACTTTGAAAGGGTTGGCACCGGTTCGGTCGCATTTGTTGACGAAGGCCAGCCTGGGCACGTGGTAGCGCTTGAGCTGACGGTCGACCGTGATGGACTGGGACTGGACGCCCGCGACGGCGCAGAGTACGAGGATTGCGCCATCGAGCACGCGCAGCGAGCGTTCGACTTCAATTGTAAAGTCCACGTGTCCCGGTGTATCGATGAGGTTGATCGTGTAATCTTTCCATTGCACACAGGTTGCTGCCGACTGGATGGTTATGCCGCGCTCGCGCTCCAGATCCATCGAATCCATCGTAGCCCCGGTTCCATCCTTGCCTTTGACCTCATGGATGGCGTGAATCCTGCCGGAGTAAAAGAGAATCCGTTCGGACAAGGTGGTCTTGCCTGAATCGATATGGGCGGAGATGCCGATGTTTCGCATTTTGTGAAGGTCTGTTGACATCGTGGGTTTTTCACCTCGTTCTAAAAATATGGCGCAAAACTGCGCTTATGTACTGCAATGTTGTTTTGGCAGCGGTGATGGAACCATTCGCGACGGAACTAAAACAGAATGTTGAAATAGATGCGGTTTGTTCCCATTTATTAGAAAAATTAGCTACCAGTTGAAAGTATAATGCCCCAGGGTCATTGTTTCAATACCCTGGAGATATACAGGGTCAGATATACTCAATCCGCCAGTCGAGCGGTGCACTATCCTTGAGGATGGCACTGACGCCGCAATACTTCTCCTGGGAAAGCGTGCAGGCCTTCGTCACATTGTCCGGGTTGAGACCATCGCTTTTCTTGAATTGATAGATGAGCGTTATCGACGTGTATTTCTTCGGATGTTGTTCGCTGACTTCCGCGCTGGCCTTCATTTCGAACCAGGTCACTGGCTCCTTCATCTTTCTGAGGATGGATACGACATCCATTCCCGTGCAGCCAGTGAGGCCTGCAAGGAGCAGGGCTTTCGGTCTTGGGCCTTTGTCATGACCGCCGTCCTCGCGGGAGGCGTCGATCACAAGCTCATGGCCGCTGACCTGCGCCGCAAATTCCATATCCCCTTTCCATGCCGTCGACACTTCACTTTTCATGTCTGCCCCCTTGCCTGGTGATGCCAAGGTCACGCCTTGTTAAGGATAGAGTAAAGGTTTTTTGGGGAAAATGGAAGCTTTCCGAATCAGTTTGTAGAGATGGAGAAGTAGAGTTGATCCGTGTAAAATCCGCTCTTTGCGGAAGCGGGCACATTTCCGAGAATAAGCGCAACACCGAGCGGAGTCCCGGCGGATCCCGAGGTGCCGCTGCTCGTGAACCGGAAAACACCATTCTGAGCAGTGGTGCAGTTGTCGCCGAGCGCAAGTGCAAATTCAACAGCGCCATCCTGGGGGCTGCTGGAATTCTGGAGCTTACCCCTGTTGGCAGAATAGACGAGAATCGAGTAGCTGCCCCTGACATTCGAAAAGAGTCTTGCGTTGCCAAGATCGATCCTCGTGCCTTCCCTTATTTCAAAGTCCAGGTTTCTGGATGCAGTTGCCGCCGGCTGGGAACTGTAGGAAGCGTTCTGGGCAATTGCCCCGGCTCGGCCTGAGTTGCCAGGAATATATCCTGAAAGCTGGATCGTCGTATCGCCTGAAAAATCGAGCGACATGCGCAGAACCTTGGGAACGACGCCAACGATCGTTATGGATGTGGATTTTGTCTGGGCATGTACCTGCAGCATTGGAACGGCTAGCAGCGTAACCGCCACAAAGAGAAAAATCCCCAATCCCAGCCTTCTCATATATCCCGAACCCTCCAACGATACTACTAAGAAAAATATACCGTTGATTGAGGATCAGGTTCCCTGAAAGGCGGTCATTACTTGAGCTCAAAATTGTAATATTAGCTTGAAAAATAAAGATATATTGGAGATTTTTGAAGTAAATCTCCAATATATCCATTAGTAGAACGCAAAAGTATAGTAAGTCTAAAATATCCAAAAACTCCAATCGGGATTTTGAAGCCCTGAGACTCATTTTGAAATCGATGTCAGCTCCATCTCGAAAACCAGGTAGGAATCGGCCGGGATCACGCCGCTCACTCCTGATGAACCATAGGCGAGTTCGGGCGGCACGATGATGATCCGCTTTTCGCCCTTGCGCATGGTGGGCAGTACCTTTTCCCAGCCTTCGATGACCTTGCCCGCGCCGACCTTAACCTTGAAAGGCCCGCCCGCCAAAGCAGAATCGTCGAAAACCGTACCGTCGAGCAACATGCCCTTGTAGATGACGGAGACAGTCGAACCGGCCGGCGGAAGATCGCCTGAGCCTTTCCGGACAGTCTTCTGGTAGATGCCGTATTCATCTTTCACGGCATCGGGCCACTTGGCCTGGATGGCGGCAAGGTCGGTTGATTTCTTCGCCTCGGCAGCGGCGTGAAGGGCGGCATAAGCAGAGCTGAGCCTTTCATTCCAAGCCTTCTGGGATACATCGAAAGACTTGGCGGCAGAGCCGGACCTTTCAATCCTGACTTTCTTGATCATGTCGCCGACTTCTATCTTGTTGACCACATCCATGCCTTCGATCACTGAGCCGAAAACAGAATGCTTGCCATCGAGCCAGGGTGTCGCGGCGAGCGTAATGAAGAACTGGCTCCCATTAGTATTGCTGCCGGCGTTGGCCATCGAAACGACGCCCGGTCCGGCGTGCTTGAGTTCTGGGGAAAATTCATCGGGGAAGCGATAGCCAGGTCCGCCGTTTCCCGAGGCTGTCGGATCGCCCCCCTGAATCACGAAGCCGGGCTCGACCCTGTGAAAAGTGGTCCCATCGTAATAATGCTTGCCTTGGGTCGCATCGAGCTTGCCTTCAGCAAGGCCGACGAAGTTGCCGACGGTCATGGGCGCCTTCTCGAATTCCAGCTTGATGACGATATCGCCTTTGCTGGTTTCCAGTACCGCATAGAGTCCGTCCGGCCTCGAACTGGTCTGGCAGGAGACGAGCGCCGTGGCCGCAAGGCAGAACAGCAAGGGAATGACGTGGTGTGTATCCATCTTCATTTGTTCCCCTCCAAGGAGGTTTTGTGTGCTTTTTCCATGCCGCTTCACGATAACAGAAAAGCACCGGCAGAAAAAGATGCGGCGTGCGATTTTAAGGTGATTTTACGATGGCCTGCCGAGTCGGCCCTGCTCCGCTCAAGGCCTGCCCTTGACGGCGGCGATTTTCAGCCTGAATATTCCTGGATGAGAAGGACAGTGATGAAGGAGCAGCATGATGGCGGAAAGCGGACAGGGCCATGACAGGCCAAGTTGGGATGAATATTTTATGGAGGTTTCCCGGGCGATCGCCAAACGGGCCACCTGTGACCGGGGCAAGTCGGGTTGTGTCATCGCCAAGGATCACCAGATCCTTGCCACGGGCTATGTGGGTGCTCCCAGCGGGCTGCCCCATTGTGATGAAGTAGGGCATCAGATGAAGAAGCTGATCCATGAGGATGGAACCGTGACACAGCATTGCGTGCGCACCGTGCATGCCGAACAGAATGCGATCTGCCAGGCGGCCCGGCGTGGCGTGGCGATCGAGGGTGCGACCATGTACTGCAGGATGACGCCATGCAGGACCTGCGCCATGATGATTATCAATTGCGGGATCAAGCGGATCGTTTGCGAGCGGAAGTACCACGATGGCGCCGAGAGCGAAGAGTTGTTCCGGGCTGCAGGCATCAAGCTCGAATATGTCATCAACGAAATGCTCAATTATGAAAATCAATAGCCAAGGCGGCGGCCCTCGCAGTCGGCCGTGCGCACAACGATCAGCGCCGCCAGCCGGATTGCGCAGTTTTTCCTTTTGCCGTAGAGTACGCCTGTGAGCATGAAAGTTCTTTATCTGGGTGAAATTGTCGATAAAAACGGCGTCTTTACGCTCAAATCCACCTTGCCCGAATTGCGTTCGACGTATAATCCCGACTTTATTATCGCCAATGCCGATTCCGCCACAGGCGGCGCAGGCCTCGGCGTCCAGCATGCGGTTTACCTAAGGAAACTGGGGATCGACTGCATAACGATGGGTGAGTCTGCCTATTACAAAATCGACATGACCGAGTTCTATCCGAAGTGTTCCTGGGTTCTCAGGCCGGCGAATTTGCCCTATGAAGATCCGGGAAGGGGATGGAAAGTTTTCCAGACCCCGGCAGGGAAAATAGCCGTCATCACGCTGCTGGGACAGGCGAGTTTCAACCGCGTGCATGCGGACAATCCATTCAAGGTGCTCGATTACATAATCGAGAGGATCCAGAAGGAACCATCGCAGGAAAAGCCGGCAATATTCGTCGATTTCCATGCTTCAGCGACGGCCGAAAAGCTCACTCTGGCCGAATATGCCGATGGCAGGATTTCCGCCATTGTCGGCAGCCATTCGAAAGCCCTCACCGCCGATGCCCGCATCACAGCAAAAGGGATGGCGGCCATTACCGATTGCGGGCGTACCGGTAGTATATTATCGGTGGGAGGAATGGATCCCGATGCCCGTATCTATGAGTTCATGACTTCGGTGAGGAGTTTTGAAGGTGGAGGAACGCAGGGACTCGAGGCCCAGGGCTGTTTCATCCAGATTGGAGATTCTGGCAAGGCAGAGCGGATAGAGAGCTTCAGGCTGCCATGCAAGGAGAGAGTAAATGAGAGAGTCAGGGACAATCAAGAAAATTGACGACAAGACCATAGCGATATCGATGGATATGAGTGAGGGGTGCGCCTCATGCATGAATGGCACCTGCAAATCGAGCCGGAATGCCTTGCTCGCCCACAACCCTGACAGGATCGAACTCGCGGAAGGGGACCGGGTCGAGGTAGAAATCCCCGGCAAAGAGCAGGCAAAAAGCGCCTTCTGGGCCCTAGGCCTTCCCATGATCATGCTCTTCGTAGGCTATGGGATGGGGCAACTGCTCTTTCCTCAATCAGGCGAAGGGCTTAAGATCCTGGTTTCGGCCCTGTTCTTCGGCATTTTTCTGGTGGTCGGCTTCTTTGTACAAAAAAGGCGCAATGACAGGTCGTTCCCCGTCATCATCGGGAAATGCGACAGCAGCCCTCCCGTCATCGCTCCCTAATTCCGACAGCGTCCGCCAATTTTTCCGCAAAAGCACGACTCTTCGTTTGACGCCGCCTCCAAACAATGAAATAATGCAGGCTGCTGGCGTTGCCGGCTTATTTCTAAGTTGTCTGGAATGGAGATAGGCGGATGAAAAAGACAGTGATGGCTGGCTTCTGCGTGCTGTTGCTCTTCTCGGCGATTTCCGCAGGGGCAGTCCCAAAATCGGAAGATTACTATTCAGTATATTCCGGCGAGCTTACTACTCTGAACTATCTTGTCACGGCATCCGAGAACGAACATTCTGTCATTGCCAACATTGTGGATGGTCTGGTTGAATATGACAAGTATGGTGTCCTGGTTCCTTCATTGGCAACTGACTGGAGCAATTCCGCCGATGGCCTGAAATGGACTTTCAATCTCAGGAAAGGCGTCAAATGGGTCGACAACCAAGGTCGCGATTACGCAGAAGTGACGGCCCAGGATTGGGTCGATGCGGCCAAGTATCTCTTCGACAAGAAGAACGCCTCCCTCACGGCTGATGTGGCTTACAGCGTCATCAAGAACGCCAAGGGTTATTTCGAAGGAAAAATCACTGATTTTTCGCAGGTCGGCGTCAAAGCCCTCGACAAATACACCCTGCAGTACACGCTGGAAAAGCCGGTTCCCTATTTCCTCAGCATGCTTACCTATGTCTCCTTCCTCCCGGTGAATGGCAAATTCCTTGCCGAGACCGGAACCCGCTTCGGCACCGACAACAAGACAGTGCTCTACAACGGAGCCTATGTGCTTCAGAACTTCGAGCCCCAGGTCGGCAGGACCCTGGCCCGCAACGACAAGTATTGGGACAAGGAACATGTCTATATCAAGCGGCTGGTCTTCAAATACAACAAGGAGGCTGGAACGCTCGGACCTGAGCTGTTCCTCCGCGGCGAAATCTCGATGGTCACCATCCCGAGTTCACTCATCGATACCTGGATGAAGGACCCGGCGAAAAAGGCGATCGTGCGGCCAGCCGAGACCACGATGTACAGCTATTTCTACGCATTCAACTTCAATCCGAATTTCGATGCGCAGTATGAGCCTGACAACTGGAAAATCGTTGTCAACAACAAGAATTTCCGCGAATCCATCTTCCATGCGCTGGACAGGCGCGCAGCCATGCTGACTTCCGAGCCCTATGCTCCGGAAAGGCGTCTGCACAATACGATAACGCCGAGGAATTTCGTCAACGCGAGCGGGAAGGATTATGTCGACATGGGCGACCTGGCCAAGTACTCGAAGACGGATTCCTTCAATAAGATACTTGCCCTCGAGTTCAAGGCGAAGGCAAAGGCCGAGTTGGCCGGCAAGGCAAAATTCCCCGTCAAGATCATGATGCCGTACAACGCCGGTTCTTCAGATTGGACCAATAGGGCGCAGGTTGTCGAGCAACAGCTCGAGACTCTGCTGGGATCGGATTATATCGATGTCATCCCCGTATCCTTCCCGGCGACAGGCTTCCTCGGCGCCACTCGGCGCAAAGGCAATTACGCCATCGAGGAATGCAACTGGGGCCCCGACTATGCCGACCCTGAAACCTACACTGATCCCTTCGTGACGGGCTCGAACTACAACTGGCCGGAAAAGGCGACTGGCTATATCCAGGCCAATGGCAAGGGCGCTTACGAGAACATGGTCGACCAGGCGAAAGCCGAGGTTATCAACATCGCTAAGCGGTATGAACTTTTTGCAAAAGCCGAGGCCTATTTAATCGGTGAAGCATTCGTAATCCCGTATGCCATCGGCGGCGGCGGCTTTGAAGCTTCCAAGCTTGAACCATTCAGCTATCCCTTCGCCCCGTTCGGCATGTCCATACTAAAGTACAAGGGACAGACGGTCATGCAGAAACCACTTTCCACGGAAGGTTACAACAAGCTGAAGGCGACATGGGAAGATGAGCGTGAAGAAGCCTTGAAGAATTCAAAATATTGATATTGTCCTGTTGAATGTCCCGGTAGAAGTTGTCAATGCCAGCGGGCTTGTCCTGCTGGCATTGATGCATTCTGGATGGAGATTCCCTGATGACGAAGTATGTACTGAAACGTTTGGGCCAATCGCTTGTAACGTTGTTCATCGTAGTTTCAGTGGTGTTCCTTTTAATGCGCCTGCTTCCGCTTGAAGGGTATTTTGGAGATGGATACGACAAGCTGACGCCCGAACAGCGCACCGCTGCCCTGCAGCGCATGGGCCTCCTCGACCCATGGTATACCCAGTTGGGGCGATTCTACCTCAATTTGCTTAAGGGCGACCTCGGCACTTCAATCATTTACCGGCGGGACGTGCCTGTATTGGAAGTAATCAGGCCGCGCATTCCTTATTCGATGTATTTTGGAATCGCTGCGACGCTGCTATCCCTGATATTCGGGCTTGCCCTGGGAATTGCGATGGCGAGGAAAAAGGGCCGGACGGTTGACAAGGTAGGGACGGGCTATATCGTCCTCATAAACGCCGTACCCTCTGCAGTCTATCTGCTGTTCATCCAGCTGTACCTGACCAGTTTTTTCTCGCTGCCGCTTCTTTTCGACCGATACCAGTTCAAGAGCTGGATACTCCCGACGATATCCCTGTCGCTCGGGGGAATCGCCGGCTATGCCATGTGGATCAGGCGCTACATGGTGGATGAGCTGAACAAGGATTATATCAAGCTTGCGATGTCCAAGGGGCTCCCGGAAAAAAAGATAATGGTCCGGCATGTCATGAGGAACGCCTTCGTGCCGATGGCGCAATATCTGCCTGCGGCGATCCTCTCGACCATATCCGGCTCGATTTACATAGAATCGCTCTATTCCATTCCGGGAATGGGTGGCCTTCTGGTAGACGTCATCCAGCGGCAGGACAACCCGATGGTGCAGGCGCTTGTCCTGATTTTCTCCTCGATCGGGATAGTCGGTCTGTTCCTTGGTGACATCCTGATGGCGATTTTCGATCCGAGGATAAAACTGGTGAAAGGGGAGGGTGCGCGATGAGCGATGTATCTCACCCAGACAGCGGCCTGCTCAAAAAACCCCTTCCCGAGGCCATCGATCCTGATCTGTTCAGCTTCGCCGAATTCGACAAGAATGCGGGCGAGCGCATTGGCTATTCCAACTATTCATATTGGCGATCGACATTCAGGGTCTTCAAAAAAAACAAGGTCGCCGTGGTCGCCTTCTGGATTCTGGCCGTACTTCTGGTTTTTACCTTCGTGCAGCCGCTGCTGCCGGGCCAGAATTCGCCGACGAAAATAAATATCGACCCCGCCACGGGTGTGCAGATTCGCAACAGGCCGCCCGATTCGACTTACTGGTTCGGGACGAATTCGATCGGCCAGGACCTCTGGGCAAGGATCTGGAGCGGGACGCGCACGAGCCTGCTGATCGGCATTATTGTCGGAATAATCGAGGTGGTATTCGGCATAATCTATGGGGCGCTCTGGGGTTATGTGCGCAAGCTCGACAGGGCGCTGACAGAAATCTACAACGTGCTCAACAACATACCGACCACAATAATCCTCCTTTTGATGGCCTATATACTTAGGCCAGGTTTCAGGACCATGATCATCGCGATGTGCGCCACAGGCTGGCTGAGCCTGGCGCGATTCGTCAGGAACCAGATCGTGATAATACGCGACAGGGAGTACAACCTGGCATCGCGCTGCCTCGGCACATCGACGGGGCGCATAATCACGCATAACCTGCTGCCTTACCTTGTCTCGGTCATCATGCTGCAGACGGCGCTTTCGATTCCAGGCACAATCGGCTGGGAGGTTTTTCTGACCTATATCGGATTGGGCCTGCCGGTGAGCACGCCGTCGCTGGGAAACCTTGTCAATGAAGGAAGACTGATTATGATGGCGCCCGAATTGCGGTATCAGCTCATTTTCCCGACAATCGTGATTTCGGTCATAACGATATCGTTCTATCTGCTGGGCAATGCGTTCGCGGATGCCTCCGATCCACGGAACCACGTGTAGAGGCTGGTGATGGACAACGAAACGATACTTGATGT
>JAJFUL010000047.1 GCA_021372425.1 Spirochaetaceae bacterium | reverse complement strand
AGTACCGTAGACGACCTTGTTACCGTGCGCACGGCCAGGCCTGGTCACGACAAGCAGGGCGCCAAGCGGCAAGGCGAGCATGACGGAGAAAACGAGCGATACGCTGACCATCGAAAATGTCTCGCCGGCCGCCTGTGTGACGAAGCCTCCCCAATCGCTCCAGAATACACTAAGCCATTTCATGTTCGCCTCCCCATTTTTTTATTCGCACATCCATGCGTTCAAGATACGCAATGGCGCCGCGGATCTCCTGTTCTTCCCCTGAAAAGGCCACGACGAGAAAACCGAATGGCTCTTTTTTCAGCTCTATGATGTTTGCCGCGAGTATATTCGCGGACACCTTGAATTTCCGGAGAGTCTCGGCAAGGACCGGCTTGCCCGCCACATCTCCCGCGAAGATGAGCGAGTACACTGATCCATGAACTCCCAGCTTGTCGACCAGCGCCGCAGTCATTTCCCTTGGCAGAATTCCGGCAAGGAGCCGGCGAGTCACCGGATGTTTTGGATCGGTATAGACTTCGTTCAAGCTTCCCATTTCCACGAGTTCGCCGGCAGACAATACGGCGACCCTGTCGCAGACTGCCTGGATGACCCGCATTTCATGGGTGACAATGACGACGGTTATTCCGAACTCCTCGTTGACCGACGCGATGAGATGCAGGATCGATTCGGTGTTTTCCGGATCGAGAGCGCTTGTAGCCTCATCGCAGAGGAGAACCTCGGGGCCGTGGGCGATCGCGCGGGCTATGGCGACACGCTGCTGCTGGCCCCCTGAAAGTTGGCTCGGGTAGGCCTCGAATTTGTCGGAAAGGCCTACGACGTCAAGGTAACGCTTGGACCGGGAAGTCACCTCGTCCTTGGAAAAGCCGAGCAGCCTGAGCGGCAGCGCGACATTCTCGTAGACGGTCGCCGTCTTGAGCAGGTTGAAATCCTGAAAAATCATGCCCATCCGGCGGCGAAGCGTCCGCAGCCCGGCCGCGTCGAGCGACCCAAGCGGCATTCCCTCGAACTCGATCGATCCAGAGGAAGGGCGCTCGAGATAGTTCAGGCAGCGAATCAGCGTACTTTTCCCGGCCCCGCTCTGGCCAATGACGCCGAGGATTTCGCCCCGGCGTATGTCGAAAGAAACACCTGAGAGCGCCGCAACTGAACCATGACCCGAATGGAACACTTTGCCGACCGAATGAAGCGAGATTAGGGTCTCTTCAGTTTCTACCATGATACGATCGTCGACCCCTTAAAATGGCTCTCGATAAATGCCTTGATCTCCGGCGAGCGATAAATCTTGATGAATTTCGCAAGCACGGGATCATCTTTGTTCTCCGTGCGGACGGCGATCACGTTGACATAGAGCGAGTTGGGCGATTCGAGTCCGATAGCGTCCTTGACGGGGACAAAACCGGCTTCGACGGCGAAGTTCGCATTGATGGCGGCTGCATCGAGTTCTTCCAGCTGCCGGGGAAGCTGGGAAGCCTCAAGTTCGACAAGGCGTAGCTTTTTCGGATTCTTCGTTACATCATGCGTCGTCACATTGAGCCCCTTCGCCGGGTTGAGTTCGATAAGGCCGAGACTCTGGAAAAGCAGGAGCGAGCGGGCACCGTTGCTCGGATCGTTTGGAAGGCCAAGCATCGCTCCGTCTTTCAGGTCCGCAAGCGATTTGATCTTCTTCGAATAAACGCCCAAGGGAGCCGTTATCGTATTGGCAACGTCGATGAGATCGAGTTTCCTGTCGGCCTTGAACTTGTCGAGGAAGGGTTTGTGCTGGAAGCTGTTGAGGTCGAGGTCGCCCTGGGCAAGCGCAATATTGGGAAGGACATAATCCGTGAAAACCTTTATTTCGATGATGATGCCCTGCTTGGCGGCAAGCTTCTTGACTTCTTCCATTATCTCTTCGTGAGGCCCCGCCGTGACGCCGACCACGAGATGGTTCGGATCGAAGGCCTTTTTCCCGTCCGCAGCAGCGAAACCGGCGACGATTGTGGCAATCGCGACAAATGCCGCGATCTTTTTGATGCTTGTGTTCATGATGACTCCTTTCCGGTTGAACCGGTGATAGACCAGTGAACTATGTTTTTTGTGAGCTTGGCGGCATTTAGGGTGGGGAAATAGGGATTTTTAGCGATAAAACGGCGCGACGGTCTTAGTGGATGGATGCCTGTAGACGGAAAAGAATCCTTGAGGATAGCGGCCTTTCGCGGCCGCATCGCATGAAACATACAAAAGTGGTGTAATTTTTCATAGCTTTATTGTAAGAGCCACACTGAGGTATTTTGTGGACTCTTGTCAAGAGGGAGTGGGGAACAGTCAACAAAATTTCAGAAAATCTGCCCGGTGTCTGCTAGAGCTTGAAAGCCAGGCCTGCCTCGATGCTCAGGCAATCGAGGGAATTGTCTCCGGATGAAATTGGCGTCGTACCGCTGTCTAGGCTCATGTACCAGGACATGGAATACCTCGCCCTAAGCCATAGCCAGAAGCTCGGGTCGAGGGCGGCGTAGAGCGAAGCCTCCGGTCCCAGCACAAACCCAAGGCCTGAGTAAGTGTCGGAAGCGTCAGTTTCATTGTTGACATCGAGCACCGAAAGGCCCAGGCGGCCGCCCAGGTTGAACCTGACTGGCTTCAGGTCGAATGAATAGCCGATCATGACCATGTCGTTCATCAGGAAACGCAAGCCTGAGTTGTTTGAGGTGATGAAGAGCTCCATTTCGAGGCCATTCAGCATGGCGGAGCCTTCCGCCGTGCATGATTCGAAGCCCAGGCTGAAGTTGTAAGGGCTGGCCCAGCCCGGGGTGAGATGGGTGGCAAGCGGGACTGACAGCGTTGGATAATCATAACCGATGAAAAAGACACTGAAGGCGTTTGACGCCTTGGCCGCCACAGGCGCTTCCTGCGAGGCTGCCTGACCGAATTGCTTTTCGGTAATCCAGGCTGGAGTCACATTCTTTGCATCGGATTCCTGGGAGGATGCTGCGCAGATGGCAATGACAGCCATTGCCACGGTGAGTGCAAACCTTTTTGCGTTCATTGTGATGCTCCCGTCTGTGCTATTTCCAGGGTGAAGAAGACTGGCACGAATATTTCGACATACTTGCTGCCTTCAATTTTGTAGCTGCGCCTGATACCGGTAATCTTCAGTTCCTTTGCACCGACAGCCGCAGCGGCATTTATCGCGGAGAAAAGGTCATCGGCCTTCTGTACCGGCTTTCCGTCTATGCCTGTGATGATGTCCTGGGGCGAGAGGCCCGCCTTCTCGGCAGGGCTTTCCTTGAAGATCCATGAAACGATGATACCGGATGATTGCAGGATTCCGGCCGCCTGAGCCTGCGCTTCGCTCAATGGCCCAAGGGCCGCGCCAAAACGCGAATCCGGCAGGCTCACTTTCGAGCCTCTGGCGCTGGCCAGGACGAGGATGGCCTTGCCGAGGCGCTCCGCTGCATCCCTCGTTGGCGTGCGGACCGAAACGGAACTTCCCGTGGTCAGACTGATGAGGAGTCCCCATTTGAAGTCTTTCTCAAGCGTTGGATAATGCTCGAGGAGCATCGATGCAACCTGGTCGAAAGGGATGATGAAACTTGCGCTCTTTACGACCGAATTGGTTTCGGTCCAGGACCAATTCGCCCTCATGCCATAGGGATCGACACTCAATTCGGAGATGGGCAGGCCTGCGTTGAATTCCACAACCGAATTCTGGAGATTCCTGATCGTGCCAATCGCCTCTTCTGCTGACCATGTGGAGGCGAAAGTCGCCAAATAGCTTTCATCGGCATAGATTTTTGGCCAGATTTCGGATTTGAGCGTGACCGGGGGCTGCGGAGCCGTGGCAGGCTGTATTGTGGCGGGTGGTGAACTTGCGCAACTTGCAGCAATGAATGCCAGGCATAAGGGAAGAAGCAGGCTTAAGCGTTTCATGACGCACCTCCGTTCGCCTTCACATAAGGATGCCCAACTTTTGCGCCTTGTCAATGTCAATTCGGTGGAAGCCGCATCGATTTAATAAGTTGTCGTGGTCGCCGATGATGGATGAAGATACCCTGATGCTTCCATAAGCCATGATGTCATTGGCGCAGAAAAATGCCATCAGCCCTGCCCGACATCGTCGGTCTGGCCTCAGGTCTCGACGCTGGAGACAGACCTGGGGCCGTGCGCTCATGAAATGCTCAGGGTTTTTTACGAAACAGCGCCATCGACCTTGGGAACGATCTCTTCCATGTTCTTGATGGGCATGGCAAAATCTATCAAGGGCAAGACCGACGCTGACCTGGCGCAGATTGTTGATGCGCTCGATGCGGGGTTATTCTTCGTCATGGAAAAGGCTGGGGCGAAACAGGGGAGCGAGGCGACGAAAAAAATGAAATCGGTCCATGGCAGGGCGGCTTATTATGCCGAAAAGAGCATTGGCGTCCTGGATGGCGGTTCGGTCGCGGGAAGGCTCGTCTTCGAAAGCCTCGCGCGATGGGCCAAAGAATAGTCGAGAATAGAAGGAATAGAGGAGAACAGATGTTGTCGGAAACCAGGTACAGCGCGTTTCTGTCGATACTTCGCGATGAGTTGGTGCCCGCCACGGGCTGCACTGAACCGATCGCCGTTGCCTACGCGGCTGCAAAGGCTCGCGAGGTGCTTGGCCAGATGCCCGAGCATATCGATGTAGCCTGCAGCGCCAACATCATCAAGAATGTGAAGGGCGTCACCGTGCCGAAAACAGGCGGGCTGCGCGGGATTGGCGCGGCAGCCACTGCAGGCACCGTGGGGGGCGTGGCCGACGCGAAGCTGGAAGTTCTGCAGTCACTTACGGAAGAAGATATTGCACAGACGAAGCAGCTTCTTGCAGGCTCATTCTGCTCCACGAGTCTGGTCGAGGGCGTAGAGGGCGTCTACATCGAGGTCTTGGCCAAAGCTGGGAATTCGCGCGCCCGGGTCGTCATCGAGAAGACTCACACTGGCATTGTGCGCATCGAAAAAGATGGGGTGGTTCTGTATGACGGCAGAGCTTCCGTGGCAAAGTCCGAAGCGGCCGATGTTGCCGCGGCGCCGGATGCGTCTTCGCTGACAGTCCGCGAAATAGTCGAATTTGCAGATATGGTACGGATGGATGATGTCGCTGGCCTGATCCGCAGGCAGATCAGGATGAATACGGCAATAGCAGACGAAGGTCTCAAGAATGATTACGGCATGTCGGTGGGGAAATCTTTGCTGCGAGATGAAAATCAGGACGTGCGCGTGCGGGCCAGGGCGAGAGCGGCTGCGGGAAGCGACGCCCGGATGGGCGGCTGCGCCATGCCAGTCGTCATCAATTCGGGGAGCGGGAACCAAGGCCTCACCGTTTCGGTGCCTGTCATCGAATATGCCAAAGAACTCGGCGCCAGCGAGGAAAAGCTCATCCGGGCCCTTGTCGTGAGCAATCTAGTCTCTCTTGAGCAGAAATCCTATATCGGAAAGCTGTCGGCATATTGCGGTGCAGTCAGCGCAGCGGTGGGAAGCGCGGCCGGCATCGCCTATCTGCAGAATGGGACGTACGAACAGATTTCCGCAAGCATAACCAATGCCATCGTCACGGTGGACGGCATGGTATGCGACGGCGCAAAAGCCTCATGCGCGGCGAAAATCGCCACCGCACTCGAAGCTGCCATAATGGGCCAGGAAATGGGCATGAAGGATGGTGGCAAAGCTTTCTCCCGCGGCGAGGGGCTTGTCGGTAGCGATGTCGATGACACTATCCGCAATATCGGCATCGTCGGATCGAAGGGGATGCGCCAGACCGATGTCGAGATCATCAATCTCATGTTGAAGGAATGATCGGCCATTTTGCTAGCCAGCCGGATCAGAAAAAAACAATAGAGGAACCTATCAGTGAACAGCCGCGAAATAGTGAAAGAAATAATCAGCGGGGGGAAGCCTGAGTACATACCCTCGGGATTCTGGCACCATTTCGGCCCGGACAAGGCGCATGGCGCTTCAGCCATTAAGGCGCATCTCGATTACCTGAAGGAAACCAGGGTCGATATCCTGAAAATAATGAACGAAGATCTTTATCAGCTCGATACGCCAATCCAGAAGGCATCGGACTGGGCCAAAATCAAGCCGATGAAGCTTTCCAGCAAGTTCTTCCGGGATGAGATCGATATTGTCAGGGGCGTTCTCGACGGCATCGACCGTGCAAGGATCCGCACCGCGATCAAGGCTCTGGGCAATAAGTAGCCAGGGTTTGGGGAAAGCAGGGTCAGCTTGCGCGGGGGTGCCCCGCTGCTTTGCTCTCAGGCTTAGTCTCTTAGCCTTGGAAGACAGGGTGGCGCAGGACTGTCTTCATTTTTTCCGGCGCGGCCCTGCGTGGATCACTCAGGTAGATCTCGTGATGTTTCCCGCCTGAGCCGACTGCGTCCTTAAGCCCCTTTTCCGCGATGAAATCGCACATCCGCTGAATCGTATCGGGCTCCGTGCTGTAGGGGCCGACGTGTGTGGCTTGAACGCAGAGGCCTTCATCGAAATGTACGAGCCGGGCCAGCCTGAGCGCGTTTGAGTCTCCCTTCTTCTTCCGGACCTGATCGCGGGCCATCTCGAATTCAACTCCTGTGACGATTTCAGGCTGCATTATCATCAGCGTGTAAGACCAATTATCCTTGACGGCGATGTCGAACCGGCCATCTTCCACCCACCACAAACCCTCCAGCGCCATTACAGGGTAATCGGCAGGATTATGCTTGAGCTTCTTCATCATGAATTTCAATGTATATGACAAGCTGTAGAGCGCTTGTGTCGCTTCGGAGAAACCCTGCGAGAGGCCGGGCTCGGAGCCTTTCTCGATTGCTCCGTCTATCATGGCAAATTGCAGGGCAGGCACCTGGATGATTTCGATTTTACCTGCCGGTGGTTGGTAGAGAAATTTGTACTGCTTCTTCAGGTCGATGATTTCCATCTCGGCGACCTGTCGCTACTTGAGCCTGAACTCTGCCCCAACCACCGCCGTAACATCCTTGAGGCGGCTCGAGGTGTCGTTCATGCCGTAATCGTCGACCATGGTGGAGTTGCGGGGCGTGATCTGGAAGACGCCCATGCGGGCACTCTTGACTGCGCCGATCTTCGCTCCGGATGATTTGGCGATGGCTTCGGCGCGACGCTTTGCATCTTCGGTGGCGCGTTCGAGGAGACTGTTGCGGAGTTCGGCAAGCTTGGTATAGAGGTATTCGAGCGGGGCTGAATCGAGGGCGACACCCTGCGCGATCAGGTCGCCGGCGCTGCGTGATGCGCGCTCGAGCCTGTCGATGTCGGTCGAGGTGACGACATAACGGCGGTTAGCGTAATAGGTGATGCGCTCCGTCTTTCGGCCTTGCGCGTCCTCGTCGAAGTATCGGTCGCTGCCCGCGTTGACGGCGCCGGCGACAATCTCGTCGGTCGGTACCCTCTGCGCAGCCAGGAATGCATCGATCTTTGGAATGGCAGATTTAAGCTCGGCATAGGCAGCCTGGAGGCTCGAGCCACGTATGTTGACAGAGAAGTTCCACACGGCGACATCGGACTCGATGGGTTCCTTGGCGCTGCCCGTGACGCTGATGCTGTCCTGGGCTGCACGGACCTGCACGAAACCATTCACTACGATAACCGCGGTGGCGATGAGAGCCACCGACAGCAGTGCGGCAGCCCAAAAAACCTGATGGAATTTTTTGTCCATAGGATCAGGATATCGTGTGATCAGTCGGAACGCAACCGTTCGCCATGATGTAAGGAGCATTCAAAAAGCGGCCGCCCGTCTACCAAGGCGGGCGGCCGCAGCACTTGCTTCAAACTCGCTGCTCAAGCACAGCACTGTCTGTCAGCTTTCAGTAAACATTGACCCCGAGCGAGAATTCAATCGTGGCAGGCTTCCCGGGGAGGAGCTGGAAATCGCCCTCGAGGCGGAGATCCCTGTATACCAGGGTGATCCTGTGTGTGCCCGGCATCGCCTTTCCACGCAGCGAATCGAGCCGCATCCCATCAAGGTAGACTTCTACTTCATTGAATTTCCCGAGCTTCTTCCATGAAGATGAGAAGCTTTCCGGGAGCTTTATCTCGAAGTCGACAGCAAGGGAACTGAGACTGACCTGCAGGTTGACCGGCCCATTCACATATATTCTTTCAGAATACTCGGCATAACCCGGAGCGGAAATACGCACCAGGTAACTCCCAAGGCTCCAAGTACCACGGTATGGTGCGGTGCCGACATAGGTGTAATCCCTGTAGATGCTTGCGTCGGAGACATTGACCGCGTTGATGTACACGGGATACTGGAGCGGCGTCAGTGTGGCCCTGAAATGATAGGCGCTGCTCAGTCTCACTGTCCGAGAGTAATCTTCATAACCATCGAGTCTGACAACGATGGAATAGCTTCCTTTGGGCAGACTGGCGGAAAATGGGGTGATCCCTGCATAGGAGCCATTGAGATAGACTCTTGCACCGTCAATGTTTGCATCGATCGTAAGCTGGTAGATGGGAGTTGGGGGGGCCGCCGGTGGCGTCGGGACGACCGGAGTAATAGGTGCAACCGGGGTGGCCGGTGGGAAAGGCGGGGCAGGTGGGGTCTGGGGCGAGCCCCCAAGGTGTGCGACAATCGTTATCGGGCTCTGAAAAGCCGTGAAATTAGTCCGATATTCTGAGAAACCATCCTTGACGACCCTGATCGTGTAGTTGCCCGGGAAAATCGACAGGGAGAGATATGGCGAGGTATAGCCTGCCAGATTGTCGTTGAGGTACACCTTTGCGCCGGTCTGGTCGCACTGCACAGTCAACTGTACCTTCGCCTGCGCAAATGCCAGGCTTCCCAGCGCGAGAAGGATGAGCGAAGCGATGATGATTTTCTTTCTCATGATTGTACCTCCTTACTTTACGGGTTCACCGGAAGGCTTGGCCAAGTAGGAAAGGGCTTTTGCCTTGATTTCTGCAGATGAGATATATCCGCGGGCTGCAAACCATGTTGCCACTGTTGTGTTGCCATAGCTCATATTCCCTCCCATCTCATCGCAATTAGCCGAGATATCACCGCTGAAATAGGTGTTTGCAGGGAAGCTAACGTTGTTATCGTACCTAAGCCTAATACCGTTTCCAACGATTTCCCAGGCACCTGAGCCATTTTCATCATCAGCGAAAGCGTTATTAGTGCCAAGGTTCCAGTATCTCACTCCAGTTGAGCCATCCGCTGTCCGCGTGAAATACATGGTCCAGGTGTCAGCTATAGCAGGCCAGGGCTTCCATTGAGTATAAAGGATTACATCCGATGAACCAATTGTGAACAAGTCGCCAGGAAGATAGCTCCATCCTCTGCCGTCACCTTGGGAATTCCATCCATTGAATATGTACCCAACTTTTGTCAAGCTGCCTGAGTTGCCTAGAACTTGGACTGCATCCCCATGCGTATAGACGTTGCCATCGACCGGGACTACGCCAGCTGAATTGCCGTTGCCTAAGTAAGTAACCTCATAAAAGGTTTCAATCACGATCGTACAGGCCGACAAAGCCAGCACCATTACAGCAGCGGCCATCCCGGCGGCCAGAATCCTGCCCGGTTTTCGTCTCATTTTTGCTTCCTTAGGTTGACCACCTTGAAATAACAAACATTTAAAATCTATCACAGTATCATCGTTTTGAACATTTCAGCCGGATGCCAGGCAATCGCTTCGTGTTCCTCTTGACCGAGTGCCTTTCTCGAATTCATCGAACG
>JAJFUL010000045.1 GCA_021372425.1 Spirochaetaceae bacterium | reverse complement strand
CTGCGCGGACGCTTATTGTTTATTGGCGGAAGAATACCAGAGCATTGACAGGAGAGAAGAATTTTACACAAAGGGCATAGAGGCATTCACCAAACGGCACGGCGAGAAATATTTCAAGGAAAACAAGGGATATTTCTGGGGTTTGTTGGAGACACGTCCTTACATGCGGCTTTGCGCCGGCTACGGCGACTTATTATGGGAAACAGGAGAAAAGGAAGCGGCGATAGCGCAGTATGAAGCGTTGCTGGAGCTGAATCCGAATGATAATCAGGGTTTGAGGTATAGTCTGATAAATTGGCTGCTTGAAACAGGCGAACTCGATAAGGCCGGGAGACTCTTGAAAAGCTTTAATGAGAAGGGCGCTTTTATTCTGTTCAGCAAGCTGTTGTTTGGCATAAAAACAGAGCCCTCGAATACAAAAAAAATCAGCGCCGCATACAGGGAAGCGGTTAAGGAAAATCCTTCTGTTACACAATATCTTCTGGGCGGGAAAGAACTACCCGACTACATGCCCGACTATTATGGTTTCGGGGACGAAAACGAAGCGATAACATACTGCTTTGGAGCAAAGGCGATATGGGAAGAAGACGACACGGCAATGACGATATTGCAAAACCTGGCGAATAAACAGGCTTGAGATGGGAGCGATAGGATGGCTCACAATTTTCCGCAATTATGGTTAAGGCTTGCCGCGATCGCAGGATGTCGTCACTGAATTATGTGTGCGGGCTGATTCAGGGAGGTTGCCATGAACGCTCGAGCCAGACACTGGACCCTCTTTGCCGTTATCGTCGCCATCCTTCTGGTAATTGTGTGTTTTGCCATCTTTTATCCAACGGGAAAGAAGGAGATCCCACCCGAGGGATATGTGCCGCTCCGCGACGACCGGATGGCAGCGCGCTACATGCCAGTCTTCGATTGTCCTCCGGAATTCGGACCGATTCTCGCGGTGTACTACAGGGCGGCGATCGACAACGCGGGGATTGTCCACATCGCATATCATCCCTCGTGGGCGCGCGAACGCAATGACACGAAGGCTTTCGCGCCTTTCTTGAGCAGAATTCTGTATACGGGCGGCCTTTCGATACAGCGCCTCATGTATGGGCCAGGCGATATCGAGGCGGTAGCCCTCGCGATAGATTTGTCGAGCGGGAAGATCATGGAAGTCGATTACGAGACCGCGGCAGATTACGATCCGTCCAGCTTCAGCGTGAGACACCAGGCTGTATCGCTGAAAGGAAGCTTCGACCCTCCGCTGCGTTTCCGGGTGACAAGCTGGAACCATCTGTTCGCGCTTGCGGACAACCAGAAGATCCAAACCCCGGCTAATGCCGCCGATCAAGCTTCGGCTAATGCCGCGGCATTAGCCGGCGCGCCAGGAGGCCCGGCATCGGTATCGGGAGCACCACTCTCCTATTTTACGCCCGAGTTATGGACTAAATACTCAATGTGGAAAAATCCGGAGACAATCCTGCGCAAGGACAGGGCGCACTTCGTCTGGGAACGGGGAGCAACCCAGTAAATTGGTGTAGGCCAGCCACACTCTCTGATGTCGCACAAGTCAGCGAAGTAATCGAAACCACCTGTGCCTATCTGTCCCGTCATTCCGGGCAGATCAACAACCTGAATGTATTCCCCGTGCCGGATGGCGACACGGGGTTAAACATGACCCTGACGCTTCGGGGGGCCATCAAAAGCATCATCGCTCCGAAAGAGGGGACAATGCTCACCCTCATGCGCGCATTCGCCGAGGAATTTGAGCTGCAAATGGCTTCCGAAACCGATACCGAGACCGTCATCCGGAAATGCCTGCCCCATCTAAAAGAGGTGCTCAATAAAACGCCCGAAATGCTTCCCGTCCTCAAACAGGCGGGCGTTGCCGATTCCGGCGCGGCCGGCTTCCTCATCATCGTCGAGGGGCTGGTAAAAAGTGCAGAAACTCAATCCGTGCCGGAAAACGATCTGGCCATTTCCAGGCTTCTCTCTAAACCGCCCCGGGTTTACCGGAGACTGAATTCTTTGAGGGGATACAGTCATGAGCAAAGGAAGCAGATTTTCACCAGAAGTACGAGAGCGGGCGGTTCAGTTAGTCGGCGAGCAGGTTTGAGAGCATGAGTCACTTTGAGAGCATGAGTCACAGTGGGCGACAATCTGTTCTGTATCGGCCAAGATTGGCTGCACGGCAGAGACGCTCAGGCGTTGGGTTCGTCAAGCTGAACGAGATACTGGCAAGCGGGAAGGCTTGACGACGAGCGAACGGGAAGATCTGAAGCGGTTGCAGCGCGAGAATCGGGAACTCAAGAAGGCCAACGAAATCCTACGATTGGCCTCAGCATATTTTGCGAAGGCTTAAGCTCGACCGCCTCTGGGTGGCTGATTTCAC
>JAJFUL010000031.1 GCA_021372425.1 Spirochaetaceae bacterium | reverse complement strand
TCGGGCTCATGCTGGCAGAGGGGGATGCGGAGGTGGTTTCGAATGATCCCAGGGTGATCGAAGCTTATCTCGGCAAGACGGAGGAATCATGATCATGCTGGAAATACGCGATCTCCATGTCTCCTATGGCGGGATAAGGGCCTTGAAGGGCATATCGCTCGAGGTGAACAAGGGCGAGATCGTCACGATCATCGGGGCGAACGGGGCTGGCAAGTCCACGCTGCTCAACACGATCTCCGGTTTCCTGAAACCGGCGAAGGGCGAAATCCTCTACAATGGCGGCAAGATTGCCAAGCGGCCTGACCTCATCGTCAAATCCGGCATCTGCCAGATTCCCGAGGGGCGGCTTGTTTTTGCCAATCTCACGGTACTCGACAACCTCATCCTTGGCGCTTATCTTCGCAAGGATCAGAAGGAAGTCAACGAAGACATCGAGCAGGTGTTCAACCTGTTTCCGAGGCTCAAGGAAAGGGAAAAACAGCTCGCGGGCACCCTTTCGGGTGGCGAACAGCAGATGCTGGCGATGGGCCGCGCACTCATGACCAGGGGTGAACTCGTGTTGATGGATGAACCTTCACTGGGGCTTGCACCCTTGCTTGTGGAGACGGTCTTCGAAATCATCAAGCAGTTCAGGGTGCTGGGAAAAACGATACTTCTTGTCGAGCAAAATGCTTTCAAGGCCCTTTCCATAGCTGACCGGGCCTATGTCCTCGAGCAGGGAAAGATAGTCAAGAGCGGCACGGCTTCGGCAATCGCCGGAGATCCAGGCATCCGCGCGGCCTACCTCGGATCGAAATCCATCAGGAAGGCCGCCGTCAGCTAGAAAAATCCAGCCAGCTAAAGGATTCCAGCCAGATCCAGTCCTTCGAGAATCGCAAAAATCAGCATGAGCAGGTCAGCGCGGCCTGCCCATCGGTGGGCTTTTTTCAGTGAAGCCGTTTCGTGCTTGTCTTTCGACTTGAAAATGGCAAACCCCAGGTAAAGCACGCAAAGCGAAAGCAGCAGGGCCATGCCGCCGATGATCCCATGATCCACGCGGAAATGCGGCCCACCTGTCGATTGCACCATGATGAAGGCGAGCGTAAAGCCGATTATGAGGCTCACCACCGATATAATGTTCAGAGTCTTGTGTGCTTTGAGCCACCGTTTGTTTTTTTTCGACCAATGGGCGATGCAGATTGCGACAACCATGGATGCAAAGGCAATCGACATCGCCGTGATGTGAAATGGAAGCAGATTCATTTTGTTACCCCAATGTTGATTTTGGCACTGCCAGCCTTAGAATGTTTTGTCGTGAACTGCAGTTTGTCCGCATAGGCCCAAACGACTTTGAGCGTGCCAGAGGTTGGGATGACCTTGTCGCGGGGGTCGCCTGTGTTCAGAAGCCGACAAAACTCGAAAACGACATGATCGCCATCACGATTCCCGGCGTAGGAAAGGATATCGTTTTTCCCGCCCTGGTCGGTATCGACAGGATGTGGGCCGAAGATACCCGTAGACCATGTGTCAAGCGCCTCAACCGAGCCGGGCTCGCCTACCAGACCAAAAACCATGTCGCAGTTGGACATGACGGTCCCGGGATCGAACCCTATGGAGACCCAGCCTTTGGCTTTTGCGTCGATCGCAAAGTAAATCTTGTCGCCCTCGATAAGCCACAGTAGCTTGAAGTTTCCTTTGTCGAAGCTTTCCTGCCGCGAATACTCACCCTCAGTGACAAGGCCGTCCATTGTGACCGCATGCACCGAGAATACGAGGCCTGTTATCAGCAACAGAGTCACCAGAAAAAGCTTATTTGCTTTCATGGGGCAATTATAACATAGTTGTTTGTTGGGAACAGCAATGAATTTTGTGCCGAAATGTACGCCGAATACGACGGGAAAGATATGCAGCTCTGGAAAGAGCATGCGCCTCTTTCGTCGTTTCACATGCTTTCCATCAGGTTGAGATAAAAATATCCGCAGCGGAGCAAATCTTCGATATTGACCCGCTCGTTGTCGCCATGGACTCTTTCCAGGGCCTCGCTGTCCTGTGGCAGAGCGGTCAGGCGATAGGTGGCCTGGACTATGTCCTTGTAGTGCTTTGTGTCGGTGCCCGCTGAAAAGAGGAAGGGCACGCAGGCCGCACTGGGATGCGAGACAGCCAGGGCGGAGACGATGGCCTTCCAGCCCTCGTTGTCGGTACCGGATTCCGCCGATGGTTCCACGACCGCCTCGGGGTGCTTGACGAAGACGCTGGCCCCAAAGGGCTTGACCTGAATGGCAAGACGCTCGAGTACTTGCTGCGAGCTTTCGCCGGGCAGGATGCGCACGTTGAGATTGGCTTCGGCATGGTCGGCAAGCACGTTTTCCTTCATGCTGCCCTGAAGCATGGTGCAGGCTGCCGTCGTCCGGATGAGCGCGTTGGTTGTGGGGGAGGCGGCGAAAGCGAGCCGGATAGCCGGAGCCGTGAGCCAGAGCGCACTGAAAAGGAAATGGTAGGGCTGCCTTGAATAGGGAGCGAGTAAAGAAAGAAAAGATCGGATAGTGCCCGTAAGTCTCGCAGGCGACGGATGACCCTCGATATAAGCAATTGCGCGGCCCAGGTTGCCGGTCGCCGTATGACGCGGTGGCATAGAAGCGTGCCCGCCCTGGCCTTCCGCAGTCACAACCATATCCGCGTAGCCCTTTTCCGCCACGCCAATGAGTGCCAGAGGACGTTCCACGAAAGACAGCATCCGCACAGCGATGGGGCCACCTTCATCCAGCAGGAATGAAGCCTTGACGCCTTGCTTCCCAAGGAATTCCCCTATTGCATGAGCGCCGCGGGATCCACCGATCTCCTCATCGCCGCCAAAGGCGAAATAGATGGTGTGCTTTGGCTGGAATCCCTGTCCGAGAAGGCTTTCCGCGGCTTCCAGGATGCAAGCCATCAGGACTTTGATGTCCTGGGTACCCCGTCCCCAGAGCTCGCCATCGATGAGCTCCCCTGAAAATGGCCCATGGAGCCAGGCAGCCTCATCCCCGGGAGGAACAACATCAAAATGAGCGCAGAGGATCACCGGAGCCAGGCTTGGGTCCTTGCCTTCCCATGTGTAAAGCAGGGCACGGTTCGATGGTTTGTCCAGACGCAGCTTGGCGTTGACCAGTGGGTAAAGCTGGGACAGGCCGGCTTTCAATCTGGTGAATTCGCCTTCGTCTTCTTTTTCAGGATCATAATACGAAACAGTTTTGCATTGCACGAGACAGGCCAGTTTTTCAGGCAGACGCTCCAGAATTTTTTTATAGTCTTCGCTGTTTTTCATCTCAGATTCTTCCTTTCGGCTTGAGTATGCGGTAGGATTGGCCCAGGGTCAACATTGACCCTGGGCCAATCCTAAGGCGGTGGATCGGTCTTAAGGAGAAATATATGGCTACACAGGCAGCAGGACTTCGCATATCGAAAAAAGCCTTTCTCACGAGTTTTTTCATTTTGCTGGCCCTCATGATCCTTACGGGGATACTGACGAGGATCCTGCCTTCCGGACAGTATGATCGCATGGAAGGCGCCAATGGTTCGCAGGTTGTACCTGGGACGTACCGCACCGTCGAAAGGCCCGACTATCCCGTCTGGCGCTGGATTGTGGCGCCCGTCGAGGTCCTTGGGTCGAGCGACGGTCTTCAGGCCGTAGTCATTATTCTTTTCATCATGATCGTGGGAGGTTCCTTCGCAATACTCGAGCGGGGCAGCGTCTTGAAAGAGGCCGTAAGCATCATCGCCAAGCGTTTCTCCTCGCGCAAATATCTTCTGCTGGCCATCGTCACCATCTTCTTTATGAGCATTGGCTCGCTTCTCGGCATTTTCGAGGAAGTCATCCCCCTGGTGCCGGTCGCGATTGCCCTTTCATATTCCCTGGGTTGGGACACGTATATCGGCCTGGGCATGAGCATACTGGCGACAGGTTTTGGTTTTTCAGCCGCTATCGCCAATCCGTTCAGCATCGGCGTGGCGCAGGGGCTCGCAGGACTGCCGCTTTTTTCGGGCGTCGGATTCAGGTTCCTGGTTTTCGGGTGTGTATTCGCTTTTTTCTATG
>JAJFUL010000030.1 GCA_021372425.1 Spirochaetaceae bacterium | reverse complement strand
TATTCTCCGAAATCGTAATAAAATGGATATTTGACTTCAGTGATATTATGAGGCTCAATATAAAACAGCTCATTTGGATCGATTTCATCGAGCGATGATCTGTGGCCGACGCCGAAATAATGAACATTGTCGCCATCAGGGACTATGCTGCAACCTCCTTGATCCCAATCTATGCGCAACTGCCCAGCCTCTCTCGTCTTGCTAATTATATGGTTCTGCCAATCGAGGGGACGCCCGGGGAGATTGACCAGAATTCCATCGAATCGATATTCTCTGGCCAATTCAACATAAGCACTGCTCAAGACATCAGGAGAGTACCAGATAAGCTGTGGCGCATAACTCGTATGCCGCATGTAATGTCCGATCGCAAGCTGACAGAAAACAGGAATCCTGTCTGTCGGTTCGTGCCGCATGGCCAGCTTTACACGCTCTTTTCCCCTCAATGTATTCCCTGCCACAAAGTCACCGCCTTGTTTCCAGTGCATCTTCAGTGCATCTCGACCTGGCAAGTTCCTATACCTGAGCTCAGGAAATTGAACTGAACATTTGGATGTCCGGCAAGCAGTGACATGGGCACCGCAGCATCGGCAATTTTCTTCGATATCATCAATGTGGTAAGCCGCATGCCAAAAGCATTGTCATGCGTGCCTGCATGCCAGATCGATACCTTGCCGCATTTCCAAGTCTCATAGGGGCCTACCGACAGGGCTTGCGAAGGCACTTCCGAAACGACACCGCCACCTGAGGTTCTCGCATTTTGCATAATCGTCATTGGATGCAGATTGACGACGCGAGCCCGCAATTGCCGGAATTCTTCAGGAGATGGCGGAGTGTCCTTGTATGCACCACGCCTGGGAAGCGGATCATTGAATGCCCAGTGTTTCACATCTCCCTGTCCACCTTGCATGACAAGGCATTTGGCCTTGTCATAGGAAGCCGTATACTCGGCCAGGTTGTCTGCGCGAAGGAAGTGAAGATTTTTCTCCGGCATCCTGAGCCTCTTGTCGATCCTGTTGAAGCAGAGATCCATATCGGCCCTGCGGAAACTCAAAGGGTGATCCGGAGATACTTCCTTTCCATCTACAAACCATTCATCCATAGCCCAGAAATGGGCACTTCGCACATCAATTCCAAGATCATTTATAATGCGCGCCACGAGAGGCAGCTGCTCCGTTGGTCCGATCGGGCCGCAGATGCCGGCGGGTTCGTCTTCAGTCGAAGTCATGAAAGCATGGACATATTCGAGGGCTTCGGCAGTGTAGAATTCCTCTTTTGTGTCATAAAACTTCACCGTGAATCCCGGGCGGGAAAGCCCCGCCAGATCACCAGCTTCCAGCCTTGCCGCATCGGAAATGAGTTCCGGATCGAGAGTCGTATAGTCCCACCAGTCAGGCGCCACCTTGCTCAAAGGTCTCATTTTGAAGCTTCCCTTGTTGCTAACATTACGTTAGTAAAGATGCTATAACGGCTTTCCGGATCTGTCAACGCAAAATCGTTCACATGCAAAAAACGCCGTTGCCAGAGGCTTCCCGTGCTTGACGGTAGCGGGAAACCATTTTAGACTCGTTCTCGACTCCTGCAAAAAACGCAAATAAGCGACCAGAAGCAGCCGGAAAAATCGAGGAAAATCGAAATGACAACTATTCATGGAACCGGATGTTCCTTGATGGACTATCTCTATGTGAATGTCGATCTGTCTTCGCCGGCCATTAAGCGGGCGATGTCACGGACGCCGGGAGACGGCGGACTCGCGCCGGGCAAACTCGTCTTCCTTGAGGACCTGGAACGGTTCTCAGGACAAACCTTTGCAGAATTTCTCAAGGAAGCGACAGACGGCCGGGAGCCTGACAAGGCCAACCTGGGCGGGCCATCGGTTGTTTCGCTCATCAATGCCGCACAGTTGCTCGGTACCGAGCGGTACAAGGTTGGATTTTTCGGGGGTCATGGCGATGACGAGACTGCAAGACAGCTTCTGGCCATAATCGGGAATACTCCGCTCGATTTTTCGGGATACAAGACCGTCGAGGGAATGACGCCTTTCACCGTTGTCCTTTCCGATCCAAGCTATGATGAGGGGCACGGGGAGCGCACTTTCGTGAACAACCTGGGCGCGGCATGGAATTACGGCCCTGCTGATGTTCCCGATTCATTTTTCAATGCGGATATAGTCGCGTTCGGTGGGACAGCACTTCTGCCCAGGATCCACGACAGCCTGGCAAGTCTTGCCGTGAAGGGCAAGAAGGCCGGTGCAACTGTCGTGGTGAACACTGTCTACGACTATAGGAGCCAGGCGAAAGATCCAACTGGCCGCTGGGCACTGGGTAAAAGCGACGAGACCTATGCTTCGATCGACGTGCTCGTTGCGGACAGGGAAGAAGCCTTCAGGCTGAGCGGAGAAACATCCATCGACGGGGCTCTGGCTTATTTCAAGGCCAAAGGGACAGGAGCCGCGGTCGTCACCGACGGCGCGCGGGAAATTCATTTCTACTCCGATGGAGCCTTGTTCAGCAGGGCAGAAAACCGGAAACTGCCAGTTTCGGCGGCGGTCAAGGCAGACATTGCGGATCCTGCCATCCAGAAAGGCGATACAACCGGCTGCGGCGACAATTTTGCCGGTGGGCTGCTGGCTTCGATGGCGGAGCAGATGGACGCTGGTGTTCCACGGGGCAGCCTGGATCTTGCAGAAGCCTGTTCGTGGGCAGTGGCATCAGGAGGATTTTCCTGTTTCCACATTGGCGGAACGTACCTGGAATCGAAACCGGGCGAAAAGCGCGCCAAAATCGGGTATTATTACGATCTCTATAAAAAACAGACCGGGAGAGGCAGATGAAGACGTTGGTTCAATTTGGTGCTGGAAATATTGGGCGATCCTTTATTGGCCAGCTCTTTGCAAGGAATGGCTATGAGGTTGTGTTTGTCGATGTGGCCGAGAAGATCGTCAATCTCCTGAACGAACGCCGCGAGTACCGTCTGGTGATCAAGCGGAACGAACAGCCCGACGAGACTCTGCTCATCAGGAATGTTCGGGCGATCAATGCGAATGATACCGAAGCAGTCGCCGCGGAGGTGGCGGAGGCGTCTTATGTGGCCACCAGTGTGGGCAAGAACGCTCTGCCGTATATTTTCCCGAATATCGCCCGCGGCATTGAGCTGCGCGAGAAGCTTCATCCCGGAAACTGTATTGATATCATCATCGCCGAAAACATTCACAATGGAGCTAGCTTCTTCAGGGATTCACTCGAAGCACTGCTGCCGAAAGGCTTCCCGCTGGCCAGGCGGATTGGCCTCGTGGAAACTTCCATCGGGAAGATGGTCCCAATCATGAAGGCTGAAGAGATCGCGAAGGATCCACTTTGGGTGTTTTCGGAGGAATACAACGAGCTGATCGTAGACCGGCATGGCTTCCTTGGCCCGTTGCCGGATATCGCGACGCTGAATCCTGTCGAGAATATAAAGGCATATGTTGACAGGAAGCTTTTCATCCACAACATGGGGCACGCGGCGACGGCTTATCTCGGTTATGCTGCAGACCCGGAGATTACCTACATTTGGCAGGCACTCGAGAACCCACGCGTTTTGGAGGAGGTGCGCGAGGCGATGAGGGAGTCGGCGGCCGCCCTCGCCGCGGCTTATCCTAACGATATGACGAGCGAAGCGCTCGAAGCGCACATCGCGAATCTGCTGACGCGGTTCCAGAACAAGGCGTTGGGCGACACCGTGTTCAGGGTCGGCCGCGATTTGTACCGGAAGCTGGATCGCGAGGATAGGCTTGTGGGAGCAGTGCTTCTGGCTGCGCGGAACGGCCTTCCTTACGACGCGATAGCCCAGGCGATCGGAGCGTCGCTCGACTTCCGCGCGGTCGGCGAGGATGGCAAGCCCTACCCCAGCGATGTCGCGTTTTTCGCGAAAGAGGCGCCCCGCGGCCTTGAGTGGGTGCTGAAAACAGTTTGTAGGCTGGACAGGCGCGACAAACTCGAAGGGAAAGTAATTGATTCGATCGCCGGATTCATGCCCTGAGAAGATGTAATGCGAAGTCGCTTTTATCAAGGTCGTTGCTGTTTGTCCCAATGTACACGGATTTAAGCCTGCCCTTCTCGTATTTCGCTGTCTCCATCGAAACCGGGACACCGCGGGAGGACAGGTAGGCGACTGCCCTTTCGA
>JAJFUL010000017.1 GCA_021372425.1 Spirochaetaceae bacterium | reverse complement strand
GCTTCGGAATGCGCTTGCAGCCGTCGGTTTTGGCCGGATCGATTTCTTTGCAGACTGGAGCAAGGCGGAGTTCCAGGAGAATCGCGACCGTTACCTCATCGCCACAGCGCGATAGCCGTCTGCAAAAGGCGCCACATCATCCGCTAAGGCCAGAAGCCGTGACGACCCCGCCTTCATTTCAGCTCAAAACGCTCTATTGCCTGACAGGCTTTGGTCACAGGATCAATGCTGAAGATGGCACCCTGAACGCTCGCCGCGCCTTCCGCGGTTTCCATCTTGATGGGCATCTGGCTTAGTGAACGCTGAATGCAAATCTCCTTCTTGACTCCGATGATCGAATCGAGCGGGCCTGACATTCCGAGGTCTGTCAGGTAGCCCGTACCTTTGGGAAGGATCCTTTCGTCGGCAGTTTGCACATGCGTATGGGTACCGGCTGCGACGCTGACCTTGCCATCCAAGTGCCAGGCCAGCGCTTCCTTTTCCTCCACCAGCTCGGCATGAAAATCTATAAGGATGAAGGCGTCTGGGTGTTCCTTCCTTGCCTTGGCGACAAGCTCGTCAGCCGTCCGGAACGGGCAATCGATAGGGTAAAGTTCTTCCCTACCCTGCAAGCTGATGACGACCCACTCGTACTTCCGGCCCACAATATGACAGATTCCCCGGCCAGGCAGGCCCGGCGGGTAATTGGCAGGGCGCAGCAGATAAGGTTCCGCCGCAAGGAGTTCGGCGGCTTCTTTCCTCTCCCAGACATGGTTGCCGCTCGTAACGACATTCACGCCGCTTCCCAGGAGCGCTCGAAGTTCTTCGCCGCCAATGCCGAAGCCCTTCTGGGCGTTTTCGCCATTGGCGACAACGAGATCCGCGTTGGTTTTCTTGATGAAAGAGGGTAGATGCGCAAAAACGGCCCGCAATCCAGGCGGGCCGACAACATCTCCCAACATGATTACCGTAGCGGCAGTATCAGTCACGAAGTAATCCTCTCAGGCACTTTATCTCGCGTACTCGATGATCCTGGTTTCGCGGATGATTGTCACCTTGATTCTGCCCGGGTAGCGCAGATCGCTTTCAATCTTCTTGGCGATACTCTTGCAGAGCTCTTTAGCCTGATCGTCGGAGACATTCTCATAGTTGACCAAAATCCTGAGTTCCCTTCCGGCCTGGATTGCATAAGCCTTGTCGACGCCGGAGAAGCTTTCCGCTATGGTCTCGAGATTTTCCAGGCGCTTGATGTAATTGTCGAGGGTTTCCCTCCGTGCGCCAGGCCTGGCCGCTGAGATGGCATCAGCAATTTGCACCAGCACGCTTTCGGGGCAACTTGGCTCAATATCGTTGTGGTGGGCCCCGATCGCATTGATAACGCGCGGATCCTCACCCAGCTTGCGAACCACTTCCATGCCGATTTCGGCGTGGTTCTGGTCGCCATCCGTCTCAATTCCCTTGCCGATATCGTGCAGCAGGGCTCCGCGCTTCGCGATTTCGCGGTTCAGGCCGAGCTCGGATGCAAGAAGTCCCGCGATGACGGCTACTTCCTTGGAATGCGCAAGCACATTCTGCCCATAGCTCGTGCGGAAGTACAATCTTCCCAATGCCCTGATGAGTTCCGGCGACATGTTGTGGAGGCCCAGGTCGAAGACGACCTTCTCACCTTCGTCGTAAATCTTCTGCGAAATCTCGCGCGTCACTTTCTGCACCATCTCTTCGATGCGGGCAGGATGGATCCTGCCATCGGCGATAAGGCGCTCCAGCGAAACCCTGGCTATCTCGCGGCGGACTGGATCAAAGCAGGATATGACAACCGCTTCCGGCGTGTCGTCGATGATGACATCGACCCCCGTCAGCGTTTCCAGTGTCCTGATGTTCCGCCCTTCCCTGCCGATGATCCGCCCCTTCATCTCATCCGAAGGCAGGCTGACCGAACTGACCGTGGTTTCGGCAGTCACATCCGTGGCTATCCTTTGCATGGTCGTGACAAGGATGTCCTGAGTCCGTTTCTCCGCAGTAAGCTGTGCTTCCTGGTCGATCTTGTTGATCAGGATTTGTGCGTCGCGTTTTGCCTCGTTCTCCATGCTTTGCATGATGGAGCGCTTGGCTTCCTCGGCTGTGAGCCCGGAAATGCGCTCAAGCTCTTCCTTGTAGCGCGCTTCCTGATCGAGAAGCGACGATTCCTTGTCAGAAATCGTCTTTTCCCTGTTCTTGAGGGTGCTCTCAAGTCTTTCCAATGCGTCGACCTTGTTGTCGACGTTCTCTTCTTTCTGTGTCAGGCGACGTTCGAGCTTCTGAAGCTCGACGCGCCGGTCACGGTTCTCCCGTTCCTGCTGGTTGCGTTCCCGAATGAGCTGATCTTTCGCCTCTACCAGGATCTCTTTCTTTTTAGCCTCGGCCTCTTTGACCGCGTCCTGTTTAATACGCTCTGATTCATTTTCAGCGGCAGTGAGTTGAAATCTGGCGTAAAGCCAGCGGATCATCCATCCCAGAATCAAGCCGGCAACGGGCAGGGCAATATACAATACTACAGGTGCCATTTGTCCTCCCAAAATGCTATATGCCGTCTATTTTGATTATACGAATGAGGAATCCTTTGTCAAGGCGAAATAAAAACACCAAAATCGTTCAAAAACAGTTGACGCCAGTCTGCAAACACACTTATACTCAATTAAATGGTTACGTTTCGACGTTTCCATGTACTTTCGGAGGGAGCAATCTCCCCGTTTTTAAGGTAGAAATGGCTCTTCATGCATCGTCATTCCTTTGATTCCGGCTTTGAAGATTTCGCGGTCGAATTCTTGAAAGCTTTCGCTCATCTCGACGCTTCGTTCGGAAAGACCCACGCATTACTATCTCAGCCTAAAAATCCTGCTTTGAAGACGCAAGGGGTGTATTGTCTGCTTTCCCGAAAGTAACAGTACGTTCGCCCTAGGCGGACGGATCCGGTGCCATCATTCCTGGATGATGGCCTAATTTGAGGTTTTTCCGCATGTCCAAAAAGGTTTATGTCGGTAACATGAATTACGCGACCGCTGAGAACCAGCTTCGTGATCTTTTCGCCCAGTATGGCGAAGTTACCTCAGTCAACATCATTGTTGACCGCTACACAGGCAAGGCAAAAGGTTTTGGTTTTGTCGAAATGGCCAATGATGACGAAGCCCAGAAAGCAATTGATGCTCTCAACGGTTTTGAGTTCATGGGCCGGCAGCTCCGCGTCAATGAAGCGGAAGACAAACCGCGCCGTGATGGCGGCAATTTCCGCCCTCGCCGCTACTAAGAGTCTTCAAAGCGTAAAAGAAAACCCCTCTCGACCGCGGAGGGGTTTTTTATTGCTCAGGAACCCTGACAATAATGCTAAAGCGCTGCCCGGTCGCTGTGGACGCTCCCTGTGCCAGCCTTCAGATTAGAGGTTTACAGCGCGCTTTTATCCCTGCAAGCGCAACATGAAATCGGTTCGGGACCGGCGCCGTGAAAACAGAAGGTTCAGAATGCTCGGGGAGGTTTATCTTGAGCCTGTATGCATGGAGCATGAGTTCGGCTTCGGGGAAAAGCCGGTCCTTCCTTCCATAAAGCGGGTCGCCCAGGATGGGACAGTTCATCTCCGCCATATGGACGCGCAGTTGATGTGTCCTGCCCGTCCGCGGATAAAGCATGATAACCGAATAGCGGACCATGCCATCAACGGTCCAGCGCGACAGCACCCTATAATCAGTAACTGCCCGCCTCCCGCCACTTTCGCAGGAAGCGAACTTCTTGCGGTTCTTCCTGTCCCGGCATAACTGGTTGTCGATGCGCCCGGCAAGCTCCTCAGGCTGCCCCTGCACGATCGCAATGTATGCCTTCCTGGTCTGGCGATTTCTGAATTGATCCGATAGGAATGCCTGCGTTTCCGCATTCCGCGCCACGATGATGACGCCGGAAGTGTCCTTGTCCAGGCGATGGACGATACCGCCTCGGGCGAAAACAGGCTGGCCCTGACCGGGATCAGCACAGGGCAACCCGTCCTGGCCAGACGCAAGACCTGCCGAGCGGCCACCGCCCGGGGCGGAGGCTGCGGCTACCGCGCGCTCGTTTTCAAGTCCCAGGATTGCATTGGCCAAGGTCCCGCTCCAGTTGCCGTTCGCTGGATGAGTCACCATGCCCTGCGCCTTGTTGATCACGAAGACATTTCCATTTTCGTAGAGGATATCGAGAGGGAGGTTTTCTGGAGCGAAATCATGGGCGGGCTCATCGGTCCAAAACAAGTCAATCTGGTCGCCAGTCTTCAGCTTGCGGGAAAAACGCTCAGGCCTGCCGTTGACAAGGATACGCGCCGACCGCGCCTTCAACTGTGAACGGGTGAGTACATGTTCGATGTCGGCCAGGTATTTATCTGTCCTCGATCCGCTTTCGGATGCCGTGCCCTGCCAATGTCTCTCCCCACAGCTCTCAGCCCGGACTGCCCCGGGTGCGGGCTTGCGGTCAGGACGGCCTGCGTGCGTTGCCATGATTTCTCTCCCCATACTCTACATTCCACAGGAAAAGGCCATGAGGTGGCGCCGTAGGCCCTGAAAGCGCCCTCTCCTTCGAATCCAGGATGCTCCGAATAATATCCACCGCCTCCTGGTCGCCTTGAGCCTCCGCCGAAACGCGGAGCATGGTCCCGACAAGCGAACGGACCATGCGCCACAGGAAGGCGTTGGCAGAAATCTGATAGACGAGCCGCTCGCCCTCGAACCAGAAACAGGAGTCCTGCACGAATCTGAATGGGGACAAGCTTTTGTCCCTGATCGACGAAAAGGACGAGAAATCGTGCTCACCCTGGATGGCCGAGGCCATGCCGTTCAGCATCGAGATCGAGGGGCGCCGGGACCAGAACCATGAATAGCGGAGCGCGATGGGATCAGGAGTCTGCGCGCAGGTTATAAAATAACGATAAACCCGCAGTGAAGCATCGAAGCGGGCATGAAAATCGGCCGGCGCATCGGCAGAGGCAAGGATGCGCAGGTCGCGCGGCAACAAGGCATTGAGCGCCAGCGCGAACCTCTCGGCAGGAATGGAAGCGATGTCGGTGAAAAAGCCGGCGACCTGGCCGCGCGCGTGGACGCCTGAATCGGTCCGTCCGGCGCCCGTTACGGGCACTTTATGCCCGTGCATGGTGGCAAGCGCCTTCTCGATCTCTTCCTGAACCGAGCGCTCAGATTTCTGCCGCTGCCAGCCGCAGAAATCAGTCCCATCATAGGCAATCCTCAGCTGGATTGGTCTTTCGGCCGGCAGTCTTTCAGCCGGCACTGGCGGGATTCCTTTCGATGATGACCAGCGCAACCGCATAGTCGCCCTCGTGCGAGAGCGAGCAATGGATGATGCCGCCGCCAAAGGCCGCGAAATGCTCTTCCGCGCTGCCCTCGAGCCTGAGGGAAGGCTTGCCGCAGAGATCGTTCAAAACCTTGATGTCGCGAAGCCGGAGGCCTGCAAGGCCAGTGCCGAGCGCCTTCCCGAAGGCTTCCTTGGCGGCAAAGCGCGCCGCCAGCGATTCAGCGCCCGCGGAACCGCGCGACTGGGCTGTCCGTATTTCATCAGGATGGAAAAACCGCTCGATCATGCCTGGTTTTTTCATCCATCGGGAAATTCTCCCGATACTGACAATGTCGATTCCAATGCCGGCAATCATCGTGTTTCACCATTGGGCGCCGAAGTTGCAGGAAACGAACTGCTTCCGGGGCTCGCCGGCTGACTGGGTACAGCCCCCAGGCTTCTGCCCAGCGTGCCCGTATTTGCGTTCTGAAGCCTGATGGTCAGTGTCTGCGGTTCATAGGTTTCCAGCACGCTGCCCTCCGGCAGCACCGTCCCTACTTCCACCGTGTAGATTCCCGGCTTGGTATACTGGGAAAGATTGATCGAAAGAATCGCATTGGGATCGAAATCCTTCTCAAGATCCTGCGGGACATGGACCCTGGCGCTTCCGGTCGGAAGGATCTCGGCCAGAGAAAGCAGGGGGGAAAGTCCGGTCACGGAAATCTGGACGCCGCTGAACGTCTTCACGTCCAACGAGCGCCGCACCTTTGCCGAAAATACTACGGAATCCTTGCCTTCTATTTTCAGGAGAGGATCCTTCTTCACGAGATGGACATTGACCGTGAAGTCGGACTTCTTTCCACTGAGTTCGATAGTGTCAGTCGCTATTTCGGTCGATCTGGCAACAAGGCCAGCCGGGCCTGACACGGTGACCTCGGTGGGTGCAATCTCGAAAGAAGCCAATTCGTAGCCCGATTCCAGGAAGCCCCTGAAAGAAGGTGTGACAGGCAATTTGCGCGCGACGCGATTTTCTATCCCGATCGCGATCTCGGCAGGCTCGGCCTTAACTTCGAGGGGATCGACAGTGAGGGCATCCCCCCGCTTCGTCAGATGGATCGGCACTCGATAAACCCCCTCCGACTTGAGCGAAGCCAGGTCGAGCGAGGCAGAAATATCATCTTCCCTTATGCCATATATCGCATCACGCTCGCCCCGCAGCGTTATCTTGATCGTCTGCGGATACTGGCTCGAAGGCGCCATTTCCTCATTGAGCGACACTGAAAGCGGGATATTAAGGGACCTCTGTTCAAGCCTTGTCAGTTGGAAGAACAGAGTAAGAAAAAGGGCAAGCACAAGCGACAGCACTTTGGCAGGCCAGTCCGCAAAGATCGATTTGAGAAATTTACTAGCCTTCATAGGGTTTCCCCTCTTCCTGTTCGTCGATGGCGCCATTTTCGAGGAGCCTGGCCAGCCGTGTCCGGATCTGTTCACCGGTCAGCCCGTAGTAGAGCTTGGAATCATAGGCGAGGGAAATCGCTCCCGTCTCCTCCGATACGACTATGACGACCGCATCCGATTCCTCTGTAATCCCCAGTGCGGCGCGGTGTCTGCTCCCGAAACTCTTCTTTATGTCCTGCTGATCGGATAGCGGGAGGAAACAGGCTGCCGAAGCGACGCGCCCTCCCTGCACAATCACAGCGCCGTCATGGAGCGGATTGTCGTGCGCAAAAATCGAAACGAGGAGGCTCGTCGAAAGGATGGCGTCGAGCTTAATGCCTCTGTCGCCCATCTCCTTGAGGCCGACATTCCTGCTGAACACCAGCAGGGCGCCACGTCTCATCTGGGAAAGGATCTCACAGGCCGTCACCGTGGCTTCGATTTGGCTCGCCTTTGGCTGGGAATCTGCCTTGAACAGCTTGCCCTGGCCAAGGCGCATGAAAATCTTGCGCAATTCAGGCTGGAAAACAATGGCCAGGCCGATCAGGAGTCCGGGAGCGATTATTCCCATCAGCCAGCTCACAGTGGGCAGTTTCAGGAAAAATGAAAGGGCGTAGATGCCCACCAGAATCAGAATTCCCTTTATGAGCGGAACGGCCTGGGTCTTCACGAATATCTGGTAGGTTTTATAGATGAGGAAAGCGAGAAGGAGGACGTCGAGCACGGGGCTTACATAGGTCGAGAAGAAAGTGGAAATTGCGCCGCTATCCATTAGCTCTCCTTGCAGGGCCGCCCTTCCGGCCCATCGTCCGCGCGCCTGGACGCCGCCCTGAAGGCGACAAGCGCATCCCTGGTGGCGGCCACATCATGCACCCTTATGATGGCCGCTCCTTGAGCGCAGGCAGCGCAGGCAGCGCCCAGGCTTCCAGCGAGTCTCTCCTCCACCGGCTTCCCGGTGAGTTCGCCGATCATTCGCTTGCGCGACACGCCCACAAGTACAGGATAGCCACATTCAACAAGGAGATAAAGCCTTTTCATGATATCCAGATTGTGTTCGAGGTTTTTCCCGAAACCAAAACCGGGGTCGAGAATGATCCGGGATGGGCTCAACCCTGCGGCCTGGACCGCAGCTGCCCTCTCAAGGAGGAAATCGCGGACTTCGCTGGCACAATCCATATATGAAGGATTTTCCTGCATATGCCGGGGCTCGCCCTGCATGTGCATCAAGACGACCGCAGCATCCGATTCCACCGCAGCCCTGACCATTGCCGGGTCCTGCAGGGCAGATATGTCATTGATGATATCCGCCCCCTCGTCAAGAGCGGCACGCGCAACTTCGGCGTGGCGGGTATCCACGGATATCACGGCAGAAGATCTTGCCCGGAAAGCCTTTATGGCTGGCATCATCCGGTGCACTTCCTCGGATTCAAAGACTTCCTGGGCGCCTGGCCGCGTCGATTCAGCGCCAAAATCGATTATATCGGCACCTTCTGCCACAAGAGCGAGCGCCCGTTCGACGGCAACAAGGGAATCGGGGGTTCTGCTTCCGCCAAAAAAAGAGTCGGGCGTCAGATTGACTATGCCCATGATGAGGGGCCCCTGCCCCCAATCGAGAGTTCTAGCGTTCGGCAGCGAAATATACTGGTTCATGAATGCCTGTGTCTTTCTGATCGGCCAGGACGGCTTTCAGAGAAGCATAGATTCCCTGTTCGTCAAGACCTTCATCATGGAGGAGTTCTGCCCTGCTGGCCTGCGGAAGAGGCATGGAATCAAAGCCCAGGATGAAAAAACGAGCTTTTACTGACTGCTGGGCGAGCAGGGCGACCAGACTTTCGCCCACCCCGCCCGCCTTGACCCCGTCTTCTACGGTGAAAATGGCGTTATAGCCCTCACAGGCTGCAGCCAGGAAAACTTCATCAATTGGGCGCACGAATCGTATCGAATAGACATCGACCATGAAGCCTTCGGCAGCAAGCCGGTCGGAGACTCTGGCTGCGGCCTGCGCCAGGGGTCCAAGAGCACAGACAAGCGTTTGTGCCTTCGCCTTTTTCCTCAGGAACACGCCGCGGCCTGGCTGCAGCGGCGACTTGCTTGCCGGATCGTCATTCTCCACAATGGACTTTGGATACCTGATGATGGTCGGCCCTTTGGCGGAAATGGCGTCCTGGAAAGCCATGCGCATCTCGGCGGCGCAGGATGGCGCGAAAATCGTCGTGTTCGGCATGGACTTAAAAAGTGCGATATCGTAGATACCCTGATGTGTCTCTCCGTCTTCCCCTACCGCCCCAGAACGGTCCAGCGCAAAAACAACAGGGAGCCTATTTATGGCAACATCATGCCATACCTGATCGACAGCCCTCTGCATGAAAGTCGAGTAGATTGCGACCACGGGCCTCAAGCCCCCGGCGGCAAGCCCCGCCGCAAAGGTCACGGCGTGCTGTTCGGCAATGCCGACATCATAGACTCGGCTGGGAAACTCCTCTTTCATGGGCTCGAGGCCGGTTCCAAGGCACATTGCGGCCGTGACTGCAACGACTTCTGGATCCCTGGCGGCTATTTCCTGCATCGTCTGGCCAAAAGCCTGCGTAAATGTGGGATTCGGCCTGATGGTGACTTTGCGGGCGCTGCTTGGTGCAACGCCATGGAAAGCCTCAGGATCTTCCTCGGCTTTCCCGAATCCCTTGCCTTTCTTGGTCAGCACGTGCACGACCACTGGTCGGCCAAGAGCCTTGACCTGTTCTAAGACATTCATCAGGACAGGGATGTTGTGGCCATCGATGGGGCCGACATATTCGAACCCAAGATCGACAAAGAAATTTTCCTTGTAGAATATGGCTTTTATTGCGCGTTTCACGCGGTTGACCACGCCCATCAGAAGCGAACCGAATCGCGGAATGGACAGGAGGTGGCTGTCCAGCCTGGTGCGTATGGACTGGTAGCGGGCGCTTGCCGAGAGCCTTGAAAGATAACTCGATATCGCGCCAACATTTGGCGAGATGGACATCTTGTTGTCGTTCAATATGATGATAAGAGGCAGCTTGAGCTGGCTGACATTGCTCAGTGCTTCGAAAGCCATGCCTCCGGTCAGCGCCCCGTCGCCGATTACGGCGACGACACTGCCAGCTTCTTTCCGTTTCTTTTTTGCTTCCAGCAGGCCAAGCGCTGCGGACAGCGAGGTCGAGGCATGCCCTGTATTGAAGACGTCATGGATACTTTCGCTGCGCTTTGGAAACCCGGAAAGCCCGCCTTTCTTGCGAATCTCGGAAAAACACGCCGCGCGGCCGGTCAGCAGCTTGTGCGCATAGCTCTGATGTCCAGTATCCCAGACTATCACATCCTTCGGAGACTCGAAGACCTTGTGCAGGGCGATTGTCAGTTCGACAACGCCAAGATTGGACGCGAGATGGCCGCCGTTTGCCTTGACTGTAGTGATTATCTTCCGGCGCAACTCGCTGGCCAGCTTGTACAATTCCTTGTCATTGAGGCTCTTGAGATCGGCGGGAGAATGGATGTCATCGAGGAGTTCCATTAGGACGAAGAGTATCACGCCCGATTGTTTTTTTCCAGTATCCTTTGGACTTATAGCCGACCGCGCACAGACCCGGTGCTGTCCCCCTCCGACCAGCGCTTGAAGCAGGCCATACTTCCGGGCACAATGTAACCATGGCAGATCTCGCACTATATCGATTGCATCTTGGAAGGGCACTCTCATACCGCGCCGATTCCACCGCCACAGCAGATATCATAATGGTCTTTTCGAATGAGGCGCTGGTCATGACCGACTCGGACAGAGGGCCTTCTATCGTGACCCCTCTTTCAGAACCCCTTTTTTCAGGCGGTTTCTGGCCGCTCCAGGCATCGGACAAACCAGGGGAGCCGGGAATGTCGGGAGAAAATGCCATAACAGACGGAAGCTATGTGCTGGCAGCCGGTGACTATGTTTTCTGCCAATGGCGGCAAAAGGATTTTGCATCGATCGAGGAAGGGCTTGGCAATTTCGTCCAGCAGGTATGGTGGGAACAGAGGAAAAGCGAAGGGCCCTGGATCCTGCGCTGCGTCCAGGAGGATGGCGGGCAGGCCTTCCAGGGCCTGCGCGCCGTGCCGCTCCATGGGGAACAGCCCGGCCGGGATTACTGACACCGCCCTGTGTCTGCCCTTACTTATTCAAGTACCGCATAAATCCGGCGAACGCCTGCGCTCGAAGATTGTTCTTTCTGGATCCTGAACTTGCCCAGCTCTCCCGTGTGCGCGACATGTGGCCCCCCGCAGACTTCCTTCGAGAAATCGCCGATCGTGTAGACCTTCACCACTGGCTCGTACTTTTCCCCAAAGAGAGCGATCGCGCCTGCATTTTTCGCGTTTTCCAGGCTCATCATCTCCATAGTGACGGGCAGGTCGCGGGCTATCTGCTCGTTCACGATCTGCTCGACCTTCGCGATCTCTTCCTTCGTCATGGGTGCAGGATGGGAGAAATCGAAACGGACACGCTCCACGGTTATATTGCTGCCCTTCTGTGCCACATGGTCGCCGAGCACAATCCTCAAAGCTTTGTGGAGGAGGTGCGTCGCCGTGTGATACCGAGTCGAAATCTCGGAATGATCCGCCAGTCCGCCCTTGAATACCTGCTCGCTTCCTGCGCGGGAAAGATCCTGGTGCTTCCTGTAGGCTTCATCGAACTCGGCCCGGTTGACACTGAGCCCGTCCTCGGCCGCAAGTTCCTCAGTCAGCTCGATCGGGAAGCCATACGTATCGTAGAGTTTGAATGCCAGGCGTCCCGACATTATCTTCTGTGGGTTTTTGAGGAGATTCGGAAGCATCTTCTCGAATTCCTTTTCGCCTTTCTGCAGGGTCTCGAGGAACTTCTCCTCCTCGTGCCTGAGTTCGTCCAGAATGCGTGTGCGGTTCTCGGCAAGCTCGGGGTATGCAGCCTGGTAATTCCGGATCACCACCTCGGCGGGCCTGGACAGGAAGGTACCTTCGATGCCGAGCTTTTTCCCATGGCGCACGGCCCTGCGGATGATCCGCCTGAGCACGTAGCCTGCGCCGATATTGGACGGCAGAACGGCTTTCGGGTCGCCCAGGATGAAGGTCGCAGTCCTGACATGGTCGGCGATTATCCTGAAGCTCTTGTCGGTCTCGGGACTGTTGTCCGCTGCGCCATAGGTCTTGCCGGAAATCTCGTTCAGCAGGGACAGGATGGGCGTAAAGGCTTCGGTGTCGTAGACTGAAGCCTTGCCCTGCAACATGGCCACGGTTCGCTCGATCCCCATGCCGGTGTCTACGCAGGGCGCGGACAGAGGCTCGTAGGTGCCGGCCGCGGTTTTGTTGTACTGCATGAAGACATCGTTCCAAATCTCGAAGTACTTGCCGCAATGGCAGCCCGGCCGGCACTCAGGCCCACAAGGCTCCATCCCCGTATCGACAAACATCTCGGTATCGGGGCCGCAAGGGCCGGTCTCGCCTGCAGGGCCCCACCAATTGTCTTCCTTGGGAAGGAAATAGACGTGGTCACCGGCAATGCCGAGCGATTTCCAGATCGCTGCCGAATCGTCATCGCGCAGGATACCGTCGCTGCCTGCAAAAACGGTCACCGACAGCTTTTCCACCGGTATTCCCAGGTATTTGGGGCTTGTCAGAAACTCGAAGGACCAGGAAATCGCCTCTTTCTTGAAATAATCGCCGAGCGACCAGTTGCCCAGCATCTCGAAAAAGGTCAGATGGCTCGGATCGCCGACCGCATCGATATCGCCAGTCCGGATGCATTTCTGGTAGTCCGTCAGTCTTTTGCCCGCCGGATGAGGCTCTCCCAGGAGGTACGGAACGAGGGGATGCATGCCGGCAGTCGTGAAAAGCACGGTTGGATCATTCTCGGGAATGAGGGATTTGCCGCTTATTTCCACATGGCCTTTGGACTTGAAGAATTCTATATACTTTGCGCGCAGTTCATTGATGGTAATCATGGCCGCAAGTTTACTTTGGAGAACCAAATATCGTCAATAAGCGGGCCGCAATTGCAGTATCTTTGTAACTTGAATGAACGTTCATTTATTTATATGCTATCCTAGTTATCCCTACAGGACTGCCATCCGGGGACCAAGGACGAATTCTTACCATTGGGGAGGTGCTCATGAATATCCTGGTGACGGGAGGCCTTGGAAATGTGGGGAAGAGCGCCGTGATGGCCTGCCTTTCCATGGGCCATTCGGTGACGGTCTTTGAAACGCCTTCGGCTGCCAAGCGGGCCGGGATTTTCATACACAGCCTCTATCCCTCAAGTCGTCCAAAATTCAAAGTTATTTATGGCGATATAAGAGAATCTGAAGACGTATCAGTTGCCTTTCGCGACAATTCATCCCTCCCCGATGCCATCATTCACCTTGCCGCCCTCATTCCGCCCGCCTCCGACAGCAGTCCGCAGAAGACTCAGGATATCAATGTCGGCGGAACCAGGAATATTGTCGCTGCCTGCGCTGCAATGAAAAAGCCAGCCAGGATCGTGCTTGCTTCCAGCATCGCGGCTTATGGGGACCGGCTCAGAGATTTCTGGATCAGGACTTCGGACCCGCAACGGCCTCAGGACATCTACAGCCGGACCAAGATCGAGTGTGAACGGCTCCTCATGGAATCAGGGCTGCCTGCCATCATTCTGCGGCTTTCTTACGTAGTTTCGGCCAAATGGCTACCCTTCGATCCGCTCCTTTTTTCAATGCCCACCGATACGCACATCGAGATTGTCCATACCGAGGATGCCGGCAGGGCCTTTGCCTCCGCAGCCTGCACAACACCGATGCCTGAGTGCGGGATTTTCGATATTGGGGGCGGGGCCCTCTGCAGAACCAGCTTCCGCGCCTACCTGGACCGGCTTTTCAGGTATTTCGGTCTCGGGGATTCATCCTTCCTGCCCGATTGCGCCTTTGCCGACTCAGGTTTCCACTGCGGATGGTACGAAGACTCTGACTATGCAGATTCAATCCTGCACTTCAGACGCAAGACCCTCGAAGATTATTATGAAGAAGTCCGATGGGAAACGCGGCACTATGCGCTGGCAGCAAGCCTTTTCAAGCCCTTCATCAGGGACTGGCTCCTCAGGAAGAGCCCATTCCTCGAGCGGAACCTGTCAGGACACAAGAGGACGAAAGCGGCTAAAGGTCCGACAGCGAGCAGCCAAGAGCGTCTTCGACTGTCGAAACAAGAAAAGCAATGACTTCGGCTGCGCTTATGTCGATATCGGCGTGATAGCTGAGCCGCACCGATTCCAGGCTGCCCAGCAGCAGGATTGCAAGGCCCGTCTTGGTCTCGGTGGCATCAAGCCTCTGTCCTGTTCCCACGCTTTCCTGATAGGCGATGACGATTGAAGTGACCATTCCGGAGAGCTGATCCAGTTTCTCTCCCAGATTCGAGGATTTGCCGGCCTGGGCGAAAAGGATCGCAATGAGATCCACATCCTCGAAAAGCCAAGGAAGGGCTGTCTTCACCAGAAAGGAGAGCTTGAATAATTCGGAATTTCCACGGGGCTCACAAGAGTCGGCTTTTTGTGCGGCTGTGGCTATGCCTTGTTCTATCATAACGGAAAATTCGGCCCAGCCCTCATCAATTATGCTTATGAGAAGCGCCTGTTTCGACGGAAAGTACGTATACACGCTTCCAACCGGGACCCCGACTTCCCTGGCAAGCATCTGCATCGAGGTATTCTCGAACCCTCCTGATGCAAAAAGCCGTTTCGCCGTGCTGATGATCGCCGCCCTTTTCTCTGGGGTCTTCTTGCGTGCCATGATGCCATCCTGTGATCGCCAAGATTCTGTTTCAGGGGAGAGTATGAAGTCAAACCAGACGTCTGTTAAGCCCAAAAACGAGCCTACCCTGGCCCGCAAAAATTCGGACAATTTTGCTAAAATATTTTATAGCATATATTTATATAAGCTCTTTTGAACCTATTGACCATCTCTCCATAATCCATAAAAATGGCTGTTACTATTCTCAGGGGTTTTTTAGGGGGTTCCCAAGGAGTTTCTATTTGAGAAAACCATTCTACAAACAAATGCATTCGAAAGGGGCAGTGTTCTTATGCGGGATACTGGGGCTTGTTCTTCTATCCTGCACGCCTTCTTCCAGCAGGAATCTTCAGATCGACAGTGAGGTCCTTTCCCTTGCGACCAATACCGAGAAACTGCCGGAAAATATCGAAGAAAAAAGTAGTGCTGATACAATAGCGTTGTATTACAGCAATCCGGATACCAAAAAAACCGTCATAAACTTCTTTTCCGATCTTACTGATTCAACGCCGATCGCTGTGGCGATCCTGGATAGCGCCACAAAACATAAAGTCCCCACAAGTCTCGCCTTTGCCTTGGCCTATGAAGAGAGTCGCTTCGACCCAAAGGCACTCAACAAGAATGAGAACACCGTTGATCGCGGACTTTTCCAGCTCAACTCATCGACTTTCCCCAAGATGACCGAAAAAGAAGCTTTCGATCCGCAATTCAATGCGAAAGAAGGCATGAGATATTTCAGGCATGTCCTCGATATTTCGGGAAATGAAGTATCTGCTTTGGCCATGTACAACGCCGGCAGGACGAGAGTATCGCAAAAGGGCGCTCCTGTGGCGACCCTCGACTATATCTCCAGGATTCTCAATTATGAAAAAAACATCTCGAGCCTTTTCACCGCCAAGGTCGTGGCCAAAGCCTCGGTTTTGGACAGAGTCAAATTCGGACTTCTGACACAAAATCAAAAGCAGGGCGCACAGCCGATCCCTGCCGGAAACAAGAGGGATTAGTGCTGATCCCGATCAGCACTTCTTGACGCAAAGGCTTGAAACGAGCAGATGGAGAGGCTCCATCAGGTCGGTGGTTTCCTTTTTCCCGCGCACGGTCAGCCTGAAAACGGCTGCTTCGATCAGGGCATAAAAAAGATCACTGGCGGCCTTGACTGAAACATCCTGGGAAAACTCGCCTTTCTTCTTGCCATCGATGATGATATAGGCCAGTATGTGCCTCATCCTGATCGTGCGTCGGCGGACGCGCTCGTCCGGATCTCCTCCGGAAGCTTTGAGTCTGAGGAGGTAGTCGATCACGACCGAGAGCATGTGCGTCTCTTCCTGGCAAATCTGCATCACAATGTTACCGATCTGAAGCAGTTTTTCGCTGCTTTCCATTTCGGTGTCATTTGCTATGCCGGTGAGTTCCGACTCCATCTTGCCCAGGAAACGCTTTATGCAGGCGCTGAAAATGTCCTTTTTGTTGTTGAAGTAGAGGTAGAGAATCGTCCTCGTGATTCCGCAGCGCTCCGCTATCTTCTGGAAAGTCGTATCCTTGTAGCCTTCGATCTCAAAGACCTCGAGGGCCTTGTCGAGGATCTCGTTCTTGCGCTTGTCATGTTCAACAGAAGCAGACACATTCGCCTCCACCGTATCAGGGAAGTATAGCAGCACTTCCTTTGATGATGCAACTTGTGTCAAGTGGTACTAGGGACTATAGTGATTATATGGAAAATGGTTACCCAATGCATCAGTCCCGGCGAACAGATATGATTTCCTGCAATGCCCTGTTCTGCAGGCTGTCGCGCCTTGATTGCCCCTCTGTGAACCTCGGCAAGACCCATCAGACACCTGCCATCGGCGACCGGGTCATGGAATTCCATATCCATGCCGGTATCCGGGCCCTTTTGGGAACTTCTGCGTCGCTCTTCCGGACGACAGGCAATCTGATCATCCCGGATTTTCACTCCGCAAGAGTGTTGGCGGACAAGATGCGCAGCTGCGGAACAATACAGAAACAGGATGTGTCGGGTACGAGCGCCGGCAGGCTCAATGCGATGGCCCTCATCGATGAGATACTCCATATTGTCCTCAACAGCTACAGGGAGAAGGCAAAACCGGATGCCATCCGCCAGTTCGAGGCAGCCGTCATCAGACGCATCGGCATAAGCGGCTACGATGCCCTCCTTGAGGAATTCGGAAAGGAGTTCCCTCCCCGCGATGTTTACCAGGGGAGCACTGATTACGAGAACTGGCTGGCTTCATCTTCCCCCTTAAGTCCAACAGGCGGGAAAATCTCCAATCGGGAACTTGCGCTTGAGGAGCTCATCCTCCTCAAGCTTGCCAATGAAAATCCGGCATTCGCGCCATTCCGCGTGTTGTTCAACGATGGCAACAGGGCGGGAGGCGCCGATCCAGACAGCCTCAGCGCAAATACACTCTACCTGCAAGCCTTTGCAGCCATCGAGGATGTCAGCAGGACAATGCCGGTCTTCGGACCTGAAGGCGAAAAGAATGACATTATCGGGCTGCTGCGGATGCCTGCACTGATGGCGCCTGACTCGCTGGCGGAACAGTTGAAGTGGATCCGAGACAATTGGGGTGCCACCTTCGATTCGATCAATCTGGATATTTTGCAGAGTCTCGACCTGATCAAGGAGGAGGAAGCGCCTCGCTTCGGTCCCGGCACTGGGCC
>JAJFUL010000334.1 GCA_021372425.1 Spirochaetaceae bacterium | reverse complement strand
AAGGCTGTCGCCAGGAAACTGACGCAGGAAACAGGCATAGAGACCGTGTTCATCGATATTCCGACCGGGCTCTGAGAGACCCCGGGCTTGATCTGGCGGAGCGCATGATGCAAAACGAAGATAAGACAGTCATCGGCGAGGGGCTTGCCGAGAAGCCTCAGCTTAAGAAAATACTGACTCCATTCATCCTGAGTGCGGTGATAGTCATCCTGGACCAAGTTGCCAAGGCCTTGGTTGTTCGTCTGATCCCGGATAACACCATCGCGGTCAGCCTGATGAACGATTTTCTCTGGATCGTGAATACGCGCAACCTGGGGATCGCCTTCTCCATAGGCGACACGCTTTCGCAGGTCGTGCGAATCGGGCTTTTCATAGTCGTGCCACTAGTATTCCTGGTGATCGCCGTCATGTATTGCTTCAGGACGAAGACGATTACAGGTTTCCAGCGCTGGGCTATCGCGATTATTGTCGGCGGCGGCCTTGGCAACCTGATTGACAGGATATTCAGGCCGGAAGGCGTTATCGATTTCATATCCTTCTCGATGTTCGGACTTTTCGGCTATGATCGCTTCCCAACCTTCAACATTGCGGATCTTTCGGTTACGGTCGGGGCCATCATGCTCATACTGAGCGGATTTTTCTCCGAGAAGAAGAGCGACAGGAAGGAAGAGGAAAAGGGAAATGTCGAAAAAAACTAGTATGGTCATCTTCATGATCATCGCAACAATTTTCAATGTGGCGGTGACAGCGCTCCTGTTCATAGGCATTCTGTGGCTCTATTCGATTACGCTGGCGAAGCTGCTACCGCAGACTGCCGTTGTCTGGGCTGTGCTGATCAGTTTTGTGGTCAGCCTGATCCTGTCGGTCGTCGTCTACCAGAAAATGCTGGGATGGGCACGCAAAAAATATAATCTCGATGAACGCCTGGGGCTCAACGAAAAGAAAAAAAGATAAGAATATGGCATAAGGAGTGGCATAGATGTCAGGGCTGAGTGAACAGTTTCGCGAAGTTGGAATCGGCATTCCGGAGCTTTATCTGCCTTCGGAAGACGTGGATCGGCAGGCATGGGCGGTTGTCGCCTGCGACCAGTATTCTTCGGAACGGGACTATTGGGAAAAGGTGAGTAAGTTCGTTGGGGACAAGCCTTCGACGTTCAATCTCATTTATCCCGAATGCTATCTTGAAGACGGCAACAAGTCTGAAAGGATAGCTGGCATACAGGCCACCATGCGCGACTACCTTGCAAAAGGTTGCCTGAAGTCGATCGGCGAGGGATTCATCATCGTCGAAAGATTCACTCCATATGAAACAAAGCCCAGGGTCGGGCTCATGGTGGCGCTCGACCTTGAAAGATACGACTATTCCAAAGGGTCAACCAGCCTGATCCGGCCAACCGAAGGCACCATCGTAGAAAGGTTGCCGCCACGCATGGCGATCCGCCGCGGGGCAGCTCTGGAGCTGCCACACATCATGGTGCTCCTCGATGATCCAGAAAAGACGGTCATCGAACCGCTTTATGCAAAGCGCAGCTTCTTCCCGAAAGCCTACGATTTCGACTTGATGGCCAGTTCCGGCCATGTGCGCGGCTGGTTCGTCCAGTCTGAGCAATACCTGGCGCCGGTGGCCGCTGCCTTGGCCAGGCTCGCTGACCCATCCCGCTTCAAGGCGATGTATGGGAAGGACAATGTCCTGCTGTATGCGGTAGGCGACGGGAACCATTCGCTGGCGACAGCCAAGGCGATATGGGAGGAAGCAAAGGCCTCGCTCAAGGGCAAGCCTGACGAGGAATATTTGCTCGCCAATCATCCGGCGCGCTTTGCACTCGTCGAGCTGGTCAATATATACGACGAGGGGCTGCCCTTCCATCCGATCCACCGCGTCCTTTTCAATGTGGATGAGCGCACTTTCTTCGCCGAAGCAGCGAAGGCAGGCGCTGTGATCCGGAGGCTGCCGGATGCCGATGCTGCCATTAAGGCTTGCGACGACCCTGGAAACAAGGCTCACGTGATTGCTTTCACGAACCAGGACGGAGCCGGGACGCTCAGTTTCGACAAACCAGTTTTGCCGCTTGCCGCGGGCAGCATCCAGGCCTTCCTCGATTTATTTCTGAAAAAATACCCAGCCACCACCATCGATTACATCCATGGGGAAGGCAGCCTGAAAGTACTCGGGCAGAAGCCCGGCAACCTGGGCCTCTACCTTCCGCCGGTCGACAAGGGATCGTTTTTTTCGACTGTCATAAGGAACGGAACCATGCCGAGAAAGACCTTCTCTATGGGGGAAGCTCCCGAAAAGCGGTTTTACATCGAGGCGCGAAAAATTGCCCTCTAGCATTCGGCCTGTCCCAGTTGAACTTGACAGGCAGGGGAAGCATGGTAGTATGGAAATATCCCCTCATTCGAAATGGAATGATGAGGGGATTTTTTCGCGCCATTGAGCTTTTTTCGAATAATGACAATCAAATTAAGGAGGACATACATGGTACTACTTTTGGCGGATGCCTTTGCGTCAGATTTGCCCCAGCGCCTTTCTGAGTTCGGCACGGTGGCGACTGAGATGGCAAAATTGCCTGAGACCGAAGTCCTCATCGTCCGATCGAAGACCAAGGTGGACAAAGCCATGATCGATGCAGCTCCAAGACTGAAATACATAATCAGAGGGGGCGTCGGCGTTGATACGATCGATGTTGCCTATGCCAAGGAGAAAGGGATTGCGGTGGACAACACCCCGGAGGCTTCCAGCCTGGCCGTGGCCGAATTGGCTTTCTCGATGATGCTGGCCATGCCGAACCATCTGGTGGCGGCCGATACTTCGATGAAGGAAGGCAAGTGGCTCAAGAAGGAACTGGAGCGCACCGAGTTGTTTGGCAAGACCTTGGGTTTGATCGGTATCGGAAGGATCGCTCGCGAAGTCGCTTCCAGAGCCAAGGCTTTCGGTATGAAGGTCATTGCCTACGACAAATACGTGCCCAAATCCGACGCTGCCGAAATGACGACGCTGGAAAATGTCTACAGGAATTCGGACTATATCAGCATCCATACGCCGCTGACCGACGAAACTCGCTCGATGATCGATGCGGCCGCCATTGCACAGATGAAGAAATCCGTCAGGATAGTCAACACTTGCAGGGGCCAGGTGGTTGTCGAGAATGATATTGTCGATGCGCTGAAACAGGGCCGGATTGCAGGTTATGCGACCGATGTCTATTATTCCGATCCGCCCCAGAATAGCCCGTTACAAACAGCGCCCAATATTCTGCTGACGCCGCATATCGGCGCCTCTACGGAAGAGAATCTTCTTCGGCTTGGCGATTGCATTGTCGATCGGCTCAAGAAATACACTGGCAAATAACGAATACAGGTAATGGAGAAGCAAGCTATGAAACGAGTCATCAACTTCAACGCCGGTCCCGCGGCCATGCCGCTCGAGGTGCTGGAACAGGCGCAGGCGGAGATGCTGGACTGGAACGGAACAGGCATGTCGGTGATGGAAGTTTCCCACCGATCCAAGGAATACGAGGCCATGCACAATGAAGCGCAAGACCTTTTTCGCCAGCTGGCGGGCATGGGGCCTGAATGGAAGATTCTCTTCCTGACCGGCGGCGCTTCAACCCAATTTTTTATGTTGCCGATGAACATGCTTTACGGCGGTCGCAAGGCTTCCTACCTTGTAACAGGCAACTGGAGCAAGAACGCGCTCAAGGAAGCGAAGCGCTTTGGCTCCTGCGATGCCATGAGCACGGAAAATGCCGATGGCACCTTCACCCGGATTCTCAGGCCGGAAGAGATCAAGATCGATCCAGCTTCGACCTATGTCCACATGACAAGCAACAACACGCTTTTCGGTACGCAGTGGCACTATTGGCCAGAGACGGGCATGGTCCCGCTCGTCGCCGACATGTCGAGCGATATCTTTTCAAGGCCTTTCCCTGCCGACAAATTCAGCCTCATCTATGCAGGCGCACAGAAGAACCTTGGCCCCTCGGGGGTCACCGTCGTCGCTGTCAGAGAGAGCTTCCTGCAACAGGCGCAGGAGCAGGCGAACCTCCCGACCATGTTGTCCTACAGGACACATGATGAGCATAATTCGCTCTACAATACACCTCCCTGCTTCTCGATCTATATTCTCAATCTCACCCTCAGGTGGCTCGTCAAGAAAGGCGGGCTCGAGGCCATGGAGAAGATAAATGAAGAGAAAGGGCGGCTCATCTATGGAGCGATTGACTCTTCGGAAGGCTTCTATCGCGGACCGGTGGAGAAAGATTCGCGCTCTCGCATGAATGTCGTGTTCCGCCTTAAGGATGTCGAGATGGAAGAGCTTTTCGTCAAGGAAGCGAAGGCTGCAGGGATCGTGGGCGTGAAAGGCCACCGGTCTACGGGTGGCATCCGCTTCTCGCTGTACAACGCCAACCTGGTGGACAATGTGAAAACCGCTGTGGGTTTCATGGAAAATTTCCGCAAGGTGCATGGCTGATAAAGAGGCAAGCTGCATGAAAGAGGCCGCCCGGCGAAGGGCGGCCTCTTTTTTATTGCCTCGTCCTGTTCCGAGGTGGACCAGCCGGCCGGACACCAACCGGCTTACTGACCCGGCAACTTAATAGTGGTGTTTTTTGCGATATTAGCCCGCTACGACGGGCTAATATCGCAAAATGTGTGTGCTGTCTTGTTGCCGGGTCAGTAAGCGACCGGCGGCGCCTTGGCTGTCAGCACTTCAGAAGGGCAGGGCGATATCCAACTTGCAGCGCTCCTTTACGGTGCGGAATGAAGCTTTAAGGGGATCATTGAAGGGCACACCCTTATCTTTGCGGAAGAGCCAGGTTTCATGCTCTTTTTCGCCCGGCGTGTAGATGCGCTTGGCGCCGGGAGCTTTTTTGGATGCCCTGAGTTCACGGCTGATTTCGCCAACCTGCTTCTTGAAGTCTTCCAAGTCGCAGAATGCGTCGATCCTGATTGCGAGGAAGCTGTGACCGAGTTCGATGGGCTGGGGCTTCCCGTCCTTGCCGACGCCGACGAGGGCTTTCATGAAATTGGCCTGCGAGAGTGCGGAAGAGAGGAGTTCGACAACCGTCGAATAGCCATAACCTTTGTAGCCGCCAAGGTCCTCGCCCAGGCCGCCCAACGGAGTGAGCGCAGCCTTGTCCTGCGTCAGGTCTGTCAGGACCTGGTGCGTGTCATGGCGATAGTGCCCATCCTGGCCGATTACCCAGCCGTCGGGCAGATCCTTGCCGAGCCTGTCGTACAGCTCGAGCTTGCCGCGCTGGGTGACCGAAGTGGCACAGTCCAGCATGAAGGGGAAATCCTCGTCCGAAGGCATGCCCCAGGTCATCGGGTTTGTACCGAGCATCGGTTCGACGCCCCAGGTCGGTGCTATTGAAGGGCGGGCGTTGGTCGTCGTCATGCCGATCATCCCATGCTCGACCGCCATCCTTGCATAATAGAAAGCAGCGCCATAGTGGGTCGAATTCCGGCAGACAGTCATGCCGATGCCGTTCTTCTCGGCTTTTTCAATAGCCATTTCCATGGAGCGTTTCGCTATATAGAGGCCCATGCCATTGTGGCCATCGATGACTGCCGTGGTCGGAGTTTCCTTGACTACTTCGAAATTGGTTTTTGGATTGAGAATCCCGGACCAGATCCTGTCCAGATAGATTGGTTTGTAGCGTCCGACACCATGCGAATCAACGCCGCGTTTGTCGGCGGAAATCAGAACGTTGGCGCAGACGGCGGCTTCACCGGGAGCCACTCCGACGGCCTCGAAGCCCGCTTTCATGAACTGCTCGACTTCGTCGAATTTCCACCAGGTAATCGAATTATCCATACATTGGCTCCTTCTTTCCATGATACATGGAAGAGCATAAGCCGATTTCTTTCAGTGTGCAAGAAAAAACCGCCGGGATGTGGCGGCTTGAAAATGGACTCCGGAGAGCGTCAGATGCTTTTGAGGCTTTATATGGGGATTATTTTGCTGCGGGGTTGACGCCGAGCACGTCCTTTATCGCTGACTCAAGGGAAGAGCGGGGAAGAGCGCCCTGGGCCATCTGCGGCATGCCCTGCACAGGGATAAACAGCAGCGACGGGATGCTCTGGATACCGAAAGCAGCCGACAGTTCCTGCTCCTGGTCTGTGTTGACCTTGTAGACATTCAGGCTGTCGTCATAGTCTTTGGCGATGGCTTCGAGAGTAGGTGCAAGCATTTTGCACGGCCCGCACCAATCGGCATAGAAGTCAACAATAGCGGGCTTGTCGCCCTTGTAAGACCATTCCTTCTGCACCGTAAAGTCAAAGACCTTCTCGATGAAGCTGTCTTTGGTTAGATGTTCTATCATTCCAGTCTCCTTAAGTTAGGTTCAAAATATAATATATAGTAATTACAATATAGCGAAATGTTCAAGTATAAAAACCATATATTGCAAAAATATATTTGCATGTCGTTTTTATCGCCACTTATGCCGCTCCCGCTGGTTTGCAGCTACGTCCCATGCAAGGTCTCCTTTTGTTGAAAAATTCCCGCAAAGCGCGGGAATCATCGTATACTAGTGGTGTTTTTTGGAGGTGTGCACGATGCAGACTGCAAGGAACGATGAAAGTGCCAGCGAGCGAGCCATGCGTGTATCGCTCGACATGGATGAGCTGCCGCTGGATCCCGTTTTCGAGCCGGGAATCCGCCGCGCGCCGAAACGCAGCGCAGCCATGACTCAGGCGCAGGAAAAGCTCGCCCTCCAGAACGCCCTTCGCTACGTTCCCCAAAAATGGCATGCGAAACTCGCGCCCGAATTCCTGCGCGAATTACGCGAGCGGGGAAGGATTTACGGCTATCGCTTCCGCCCGCAGGGACGGATCCGCGGGCTTTCCATCGACTCATACAAGGGGAAATGCATCGAAGGCAGGGCGATCCGGGTCATGATCGACAACAACCTCGATTTTGAAGTGGCGCTCTACCCCTACGAACTGGTGACCTATGGCGAGCCCGGCCAGGTTTGCCAGAATTGGATGCAATATCGCCTACTCTGCAAATACCTCGAAATCCTCGATGGCTGCAGCACGCTCGTCGTCGAATCGGGGCACCCGCTCGGACTGTTCGCCAGCCATGCCCTCGCTCCGCGCGTCGTCATCACGAACGGCCTGATGGTCGGCATGTACGACAACCAGGCCGACTTCAATTTGGCGGCGGCGCTCGGCGTTGCGAATTATGGGCAGATGACAGCGGGCGGCTGGATGTACATTGGCCCGCAGGGCATCGTGCACGGCACTTTCAACACCCTGATGAATGCAGGGCGGCTCAAGCTGGGCATACCCCACGAGAGCAACCTCGCAGGCAGGCTTTTCGTCTCCTCGGGGCTGGGCGGGATGTCCGGGGCCCAGGGCAAAGCCGCCATCATCGCAGGCGCGGCCTCGGTCATCGCCGAGGTAGATCGCTCGCGGATCGAGACACGCCTGGCGCAGGGCTGGGTTTCCTGTGTGGCCGACTCGATGGAATCGGCATTCGGCCTTGCCCTGGATGCACAGAAGCGCGGCCAGCCCATCGCGGTGGCCTATAGCGGCAATATCGTCGATCTATTGGAGTATGCCGAAAGGAACCAGATCCATATCGACCTTTTGTCGGATCAGACGAGTTGTCATGTCCCTTATGACGGGGGCTATTGCCCGGTCGGCATCAGTTTCGAAGAGAGGACGCGGCTACTGGCGGAAGACAGGGATAAGTTCAGAGAGCTTGTCGATGTTTCATTGCGCAGGCATTACGAAGTGATCCGCAAACTCACTGAATGCGGCACCTATTTCTTCGATTATGGCAACTCCTTCCTGAAAGCCGTCTTCGATGCTGGCGTCAGAGAGATTTCCCGCAACGGAGTCGACGAGAAGGATGGCTTCATATTTCCGAGCTATGTCGAAGACATCCTGGGCCCTGAACTGTTCGACTATGGCTATGGCCCTTTCAGATGGGTTTGCCTGTCAGGCCGGCACGAGGATTTGATCAAGACCGACAAGGCTGCCATGGACTGCATCGACCCGAATCGTCGCGGACAAGACAGGGATAATTGGCTTTGGATCCGTGATGCCGAGAAGAACAGGCTCGTAGTGGGTACTGAAGCCAGAATCCTGTACCAGGATGCGGCAGGCCGGACAAGGATCGCGCTGCGCTTCAATGAAATGGTGCGGAATGGCGAAATCGGGCCAGTCATGCTCGGGCGCGACCACCACGACACCGCCGGGACCGACAGCCCATTCCGTGAGACGAGCAATATCAAGGACGGATCGAACATGATGGCGGACATGGCCGTCCAGTGCTTTGCCGGCAATGCCGCCCGCGGGATGTCCTACGTCGCTCTGCACAATGGCGGCGGCGTCGGGGTGGGGAAGGCGATAAACGGAGGTTTTGGGCTCGTCCTGGATGGTTCGGAACGCGTCGATTCGATTATAAGGATGGCAATGCCCTGGGATGTCATGGGCGGCGTGGCGAGGCGGGCGTGGGCGCGCAACCCCCATGCCCTCGAAGTATGCGCCGATTACAACGAGAACCATGCCGATCTCGGTACCATCACTTTGCCTTGGCTGGCTGATCCTGGTTTGCTTGACGAGACAATGAAGGCTGGCGGCTGAAGGGACTTGAAAGGGGCGGCTGGAGACACCCGACAACTGCTCCAACGCCAGGCGACCGCTCCGGAGGCTTCCTGCTCAGCCTTCCTTTTCGAGACTTGCGCCCAGCATCCTGAGATCGCTGCGCAGGCCAACAAGTTCCTCTGAAAGGGCGCGGATATTGCTCGAATTCTCGGGCTGGCCGAGTACGGCCTTCATCTCGTTCTCATTCCGGAATGTTGCTTTCCTGAATGGGTTGTCCCAGTCCTTTGCCCGGGACTTGTAGATTTCGCGCTCAACCTTTTCCGAAAGAGCATCGAGATCGCGGAAAACTGTCTCGAGACTGGCCTTCGAGGGGCCGCGCCGTGGATTACTGACCCGGCAACTTGATAGTGGTGCTTTTCGCGATAACAGCTCGCTATGGCGGTCTGTTATCGCAAAATGAGTACGCTGTCCTGTTGCCGGGTCAGTAGGTGTTTCCGCCGCCGATTTTTGCTGCGCAGGGTAGAGCAAGCCAAGAATCAGCCATGCATAGCGCGCCCTGTCCAACTCATAGACGCCGGACAACTCCTCATAGTCCCTGTGGAATTCCCTCCAGGTCGGATAGAAGCCCTGCCTGGCCTTTTCCAGCATCTTTTCCAGCTTGGTGCTGGAAACCAGCAACCCTCCCAGGTTTTCCCAGTGCGTATCGAGGCTTATTCCGTCACTGTCTTCAAGCTTGGCATCGAGGACCTTGGCCAATAATTCACCGCCTGGCAGAGACTTGGCATAGGCGCAGACCGTTCGCCCGGCGAACCAGACGAGTATTTCCCTGTAAGCCTGCCAAGCCCGGGCAGGTTTGTGGATCAGACAGCGCCGCGAAGAATTCTCCACGCCGATGGCTTCGACATCGAAAGCAAGCGGGTCTTTGAGGCTTTGCAGCAAGTGCCGGCCAAGGGCTGCAAGCGCCGCATTCTGCGCATCCTCACGCCCCCGGGCCGCAATTTCCATGGCTTGGCGCTGCAAGTCTGCGCCAGCTGTGTCCAGTTCCACCTTCGAATTGAGGCAGGCGCGGCCGGTCCATGTTTCCAGGAGACTGAGGGCTTTCAGGATTTCTTCGGCTGTATCCGGCGCGAACGGCGAATACTCGAACCTGATCGTCTTGTCTGTCCGCTTGTCCCTGGCCTTGAATTTCGACTCGTTGCGCATCAGGGCGTAGAGATTGTTTGTCCACCAGTAGGCAGGGACCAGAACGAGACTATCCTGCCGGTAATCATTGTCGGTCAGACAGAAGGGGAAAGGTATGTCGAGTTCGTATCGGTAATCCCCTTTTGCAAGGAGACAGAACGAGGCAAAGCGCGAAGAATGCTTGAGCGAAGTACAAAGCCCCGGCCAGAATCCCCTGCCTGCTTCGATCTCGCCGTCGGGAGCACGGGAATTGTGGTTTGAGCCGATGGTCGCGCCCGCCGCCATGTTCGACTGGCCCTTGATGTGGCTGGCGATGAGAAAACTCGTGTTATGGTGCTGTTCATGGGCGGGGAAAATCAGGTTGTTGAGTATTTCGCAGCAGGAAACCGTGGAGTTCTCACCGAGGACCGAATGGATGAGTCTTGCGCCATATTTGAGCGAGGAATTGTCGCCCATGATGAAGCGGACTGCCTTCGATCCATAAAATACTTTGCATGCGTAGCCGATGATGCCATTGACCAGCTCGACTCCTTCGCCGATCTGAGTCCTGGCGTCCTCTTTCGAATTGATAGTCAGGTTTTTGAGCTTGTTCGTTCCCTTTATGTAGGCGCTCTCGCCAATGGCCACGTCCTTTATGATCCGGTTGGATTTGAGTACAGAGGACTTCGCAATGGTGCCGTAGCGTCCGCGCCGGCGCTCGAACATCGAATCGGTCATGGTGTCGAATGCAGCCATCAGAGGCTCGTCGTCGCGCAGCTTCGCCCAGAGGTAGGCGTCGGCGCAGTTCATTCCATTGAAGGGGCGGATGCTGCGTCCGCCGACTTCATTCATCACATCGATCGAGATTCTGACATCCTCGCTTTCGCCCTCCATGATGATGCCGTTCCCGAATTTTGCATGATTGGAGACGTGGATTTCCGAATTGTCGAGCAGGATACAGTTGTCGCCGATAATGTAATGGGCCAGGTAGGAACAATTGCTTATCGCGCAATTGTCGCCAATATCGCAAGATATGATTCTTGAACTGTTGATTCCCGCGAAGAGCTGCAGATCATGATGCTCGAGGGATACTCGTTCCAGCTTGCCAATCCTGATGAGACCAGCAAAAAAATTGTTGCCGAGGAGCTCTGGCTCAAAAGGGTCGGACACGAGAAGCTTCGACCAGTCGTTGCAGGTATTATGGTTCCGGATGAGGATTTCGAGTTCGGGTGCCTTTAAGTTCCTGAAAGCAGCAAGACTTTTTCCTTGCTGCACGAACTGAATGTTCCTGATCCGATACTCATCTTCTCCGGGATGCAGGTATTGGGCAGGGACAAAGCCATATCCGACCTGCATATCGTTGCTTATCCTTATATCATTTTCCATAGGATTGTAGTATCCGCCATTTCGGGAGTGGATTCAAGCAGAATT
>JAJFUL010000322.1 GCA_021372425.1 Spirochaetaceae bacterium | reverse complement strand
CCGGGGACGAGGGGTATGATGCTCGAGATCATGTAGACGGTCGCGGGGCGATGCCGGAAGCGGGCGACCAGTTCGCTGTAGAGACCGGAACCGAATGATGCAGCGAATACCGAAAAAGCGATGGCGGATTCTGCCGGCATGACCTGCATGATGATCCATCCGAGGGCTGCGCCGCCGGAAGCGAGTATGGCATCGGCGAACCGCAGGCCGAACAACACCGAAAAGGCCGATGTACCGATAGCTGCGAAAAGTGGACCTTTCATGAAGGCAAAAATGCCGGGAAGGGTGTTTGTCATCGCGCCACTCCGGGCAGGAAGAATCGCCAGAGGGCGACGGCGCTGCCCGCTCCGGAGGAGATGGCGGCAGCGGTGAGGAAGGCATCGGCGGCTCGGGCAATGCCAGCGAGAAGGTCGCCAGCGATTATGTCGCGGATCGCGTTGGTGATAGCCACGCCTGGCACGAGCAGCATGATGACGCCGATGATGGTGACATCGGTGTTTATGTCGAAGCCTGCATAGTGGACAGCCAGGGAGGCCAGTGCTGCGAGCGCCCCGCCGGTCAGGCTTGCCAGGAACTCCGGAAGCCTCTTGCGCTGGAAGCCGAGAAGCATCAGCGCGACCACCGAGCCGATGGCCGCTGCAGCCACGGCGTCGATGACCCGCCCACCGAAAAGCAACGTGAAAAAGCCCGCACCCATCGCGCTCGCGGCCACTTTGATTCCGGCGGGGCGCTCTCGCATCCTCTCTATTGCATCCATCTCATCAGAGGCTTCATCAAAGCTCATCCTGTCGGCGATCATTTCATTCGCCATTCGATCCAGCCGCGACACTTTCTCGAGATTCATCCTGCGGCGCTTGATCCTTCTGACGATGGAACGAACCTTGCCGTCTTCTCCCGTGAAGGAGAGCATGAGACCGGTATTGGTGGCGAAGCATTCGGGTTCGGCACCGCCCTGACTGGCGATGATACCCATCGCTATTTCCTCTGCCCGATAGGTCTCTCCGCCGTTCTCGAGCATGATTCTCGCGGAATCTGCCGCGAACAGAAGCAATTCCTCTGATTCCATCGTTCTTATTGTCCTGCCTCCATACTAGCCTGAGGAGCCGGGCACCGCAAGGAAGACCTGGCTGGTTATCAAAATAACATTGTGTACCCCCGGCAGAGGAGCTTTGTTTCCATACTTATCGAACCAAGGAGGTTCCTATGGAAAAGCGCAAAGTGCCATTCCTGGCCGCAATCATATTGATCGCAGCCTTGTTGTTCGTGCCGGGACTCACCGTATCGGCCCAAATGAATTCCTGGGGACAGAAGCTGGGGCCAGACCAGCAACAGGGCCCAGGGCAGCGGGGTTTCAGTCTGACGCCGGAAGAAAAGAAGGCCATCGCAGAAATTCTGGCCAAGGATGAGTCGGAAATCAAAAAGGCCAAAGCGGAAATCCGGATCTGCGAAGCGAAGATTTCCAGATTGATGTTGGAAGAATCGCCTGACATGGATGCAATCGCCGCCGAGATCGACACGATCGATGGTTTCCGCAAAACGATCAGGCTGGATCAGCTCAAGCGACAGATCGAAATTAGGAAGCTGCTGGGAGAAGAGCGCTGGGAAGCTCTCCTCCAACTGCTGCATGGATTCCAGGGAGGCCCCGGGTTTGGTCTCCAGCAGGGCAAATCAGGCATGCATCCTGACATGATGGGTAACTGGATGGATTTCGGAGACGAGGGCGGAGCGATGCCCGAAGGTCTTCCCTCGACTGCCCCATAAAAGTTTGGGGTCTCGTTACTGACCCAGCAACTTAATAGTGGTTTTTCCGCGAGAATAAGCCCGCCGTAACGGGCTATTCTCGCAATATATAGGTGCTGTCTTGTTGCCGTGTCGGTAAATCGCTTCTTAGGGAGCCAGTGAGGCAGTGCGGTTGCCAGGACACTATCTAGCAAACTTTGGGCATGCAGATTATAATAAAAAAGCTTTATTTACATCATTTATCAGCATCAAAAAGTGAAAGTGTGTCCGGGGTCTCCGGGATCCTAATACTCGCAGAACAAAGGCAGGCTACTCTTGGCGTGGGTAGAAGTGGTGCTCTATCTGACTGGCTTTGTACTTCTGGTCTTGCTCATCTTTGCCTTTACAAGGCTGAAAAACCAATTGGCGCCTCTGTATATGCTGATGTTGATGTCGGTGATGATCTATGTCATCGGCTACGGTAGGGAAATCGGCTCGCATTCGGTTGAGGAAGTCAAGTTCTGGCTGAAGTTCGAGTATTTCGGCATCTCTTTCATAACGACTTTATGGTTCATCATCACCTACAAAATTCATTATGGCAGGGTCCCGTCTTTTTCCGCTTTGCTTGCCTTATTTGTTGTCCCTGTGCTGACGGTATTTTTCAGCTCGACCAACGATTACCTTCATTTTTATTACAAAAGCGTTACTGCGATCAATGTCGGCCAATTGATGATAGCCCAGCTGGACAAGGGGCCTTGGTACTATGTCTTCACGGTATATTCGAATGCCATATTCCTGTTTAGCCTCGTCATCAATGCCAGACACTTGAAGGTGGTCGGATTCCATGTGAGAACGAGGGTCTTCTGGATGACGATCGGTTCGCTCTTTGCGACCATCGTTGAAATCATCTATTTATTCGGGTTTTCCCCCTACAATATAGACCTGACGCCTTTTGGCTTTCTGGGAGCCGCCCTCTGTCAGGGCGTCGCCATTTTCAACTTTGATTTTCTAAAATCCGACGATCTCGTGAAAGATGTCGTTTTTGCAAATATCAAGGAAGGCCTGCTTATCCTTGATGCCGATAACCGTATTTCGGACTTCAACAAGACGACCCAGCAGATTTATCCCTGGCTGAATGTCGAATGCATCGGCAAAAAGATCACGAACTTCGAGGATGGACAGAAGCTGTGTGAGTTTGATGAACAAAAATCGGAGATTGGTGTCGCCTGTGGAACGAAACACCGGTTTTTCGATATCCGCATGACGGAACTTATCGACAACGGCAAAATGATCGGGAAGGTATATCTTTTCAAGGACGTAACGTCGATGCGGCGGATAATGCACAAGCTGTATCGCTACGCCAATTATGACACGCTGACCAGGATTTTCAACCGGAGGCGGTTTTTCGATGATTGCGAAAAAGAGATATCGCGCTGCATACGCTATGAAAAAATGATTTCCCTCATCATGATCGACCTGGATCATTTTAAACGGGTGAACGATCAATATGGCCATCAGGCTGGCGACAAGGTGCTCTATGAAGTGGCCCAAGTGATGCGAAAACGGTTGCGCAGGTCGGATATACTGGGGCGATATGGTGGCGAGGAATTCGGGATAATGCTTGTCGAAACCGAGCCCCAAAATGGACAGATAGTCGCCGATGACATCCGGAAAAGCATTGAAAGTCTGACGATTGTCTACAAGGATATTCCCATCAAGATCACGGCCAGCGTCGGACTGGCTGCATCGGATGGCAAGTCCGCAGGCCTTTCGCTTGAGCGGCTGCTGAACAGCGCGGACAAGGCTCTGTACCAGGCAAAGGAAGAGGGCGGGAACATGGTTCGTCTCGCCCTGTGATAGAGGAGAAGTCCCCCGCTGGCAACCATGGCCTTTTGACGGGAATCAGTAGTTGCGCGCGAATATCGCTCTGTGTTTTGCGGGAGCGCCGCAGAGCGCGCAGCGGCCGGAGATGTTTTCCTGCTGGTTGAGCGGCATGCAGCGCAGCGTCGCCTTTGTCTTTGCCTTCAGGTCGGCCTCGCATTCGGCCGAGCCGCACCAGAGCGCCGAGGCAAAACCTCCGTGCGCGTCCGCCGTGCCGGTTCCCTCCGCACCGAAGAATTCCAGCATCTCAGGCAGCGTATCGATCTGCACCGTATTTTCGTCGCGGAATTTCCTTGCCCGCTCGAACAGGGCTGTCTGGATTTCGGAAAGGGTCTGCCGGGAGGTTGCGGCGACCGTATCGACAGCGACGGGAGTCTTCTCCGCCGTGTCGCGGCGCACGAGCATGACCTTGCCGGCCGCCATGTCGCGGGGCCCGATCTCGATGCGCAGTGGTGTGCCCTTCAGTTCCCATTCGGCGAATTTCCATCCCGGGCTCGATGAATCGTCGCTGTCCAGGATAGCCCTTATGCCGGCTTCCTTCAGCATGGCGAGAACCTTGTCCGCATACTGGAGCACGCTCGCCTTGGAATCATTCTTGTAGATCGGAACGATGACGACTTCCTCGGGCGAAAGCGTTGGAGGCAGCACGAGGCCCTTGTCATCGGAATGGGTCATGATGACGGCGCCGACGAGCCGCGTGGAGATACCCCAGCTTGTCGCCCATACATAATCCAGGCCGCCATCGCGCGTCTGGTATTTGACATCGAAGGCCTTGGCGAAGTTTTGGCCAAGGAAATGGCTCGTGCCGGCCTGAAGCGCCTTCCTGTCCTGCATCATCGATTCGATCGTGTAGGTGCGGACGGCACCGGCGAACTTCTCGGTCTCACTCTTGACGCCGGGCACGACCGGAACGCAGAGATAGCGCTCGACGACATCGCGGTACACTTCCAGCATGCGCAGTGTCTCCTCGATGGCTTCGGCCTCGGTTTCATGGGCGGTATGCCCTTCCTGCCAGAGGAATTCCGAAGTTCTGAGGAAGAGGCGGGTGCGCTTTTCCCAGCGCACGACATTGGCCCACTGGTTGATGAGGAGAGGCAGATCGCGCCAGGAGTGAATCCACTCTTTGTACATTGACCAGATGATGGTTTCGCTGGTCGGGCGGATGCAGTATGGTTCCTCGAGCTTCTCGCCGCCGCCATAGGTGACGACCGCGAGTTCTGGCGCAAAGCCTTCTACGTGCTCGGCTTCCTTCTGCAGGAAGCTCATGGGAATGAGCATGGGAAAATAAGCGTTGGAATGCCCCGTCTCCTTGAAGCGGCGGTCGAACTCGGCTTGTATCCGTTCCCAGATCGCGTAGCCGCGCGGCCGTATGACCATGCACCCTTTGACCGGCGAATAATCGGCGAGTTTTGCGTTGAGCACAATGTCGATGTACCACTGCGAGTAATCGGTCTCGCGGGGAGTGATTTTTTCGGCCATACCTTACCTCTGGGAAACAGGATATGTCACTATATAAAAAAGGTGAAAGGCAGTCTATCACCCGCACCGCGATCGGGATTTACTGACCCGGCAATAAGACAGCGCACACATATCGCGAGGATAAGCCCGTCGTAGCGGGCTTATCCTCGCTAAAAAACCACTATTAAGTTGCCGGGTCAGTAAATCATTTTTTCCATCTCCTCTTCGACCTCTACCCCCTTCCACATAGAAGCCCTCTTCATCGGGGATCAAGGCCTCTCGATACTATACCCACCAATATGACTACGATATTATTAAAGCA
>JAJFUL010000259.1 GCA_021372425.1 Spirochaetaceae bacterium | reverse complement strand
AGCGGTCTGTTGGAAGCGCCCTTGACGACACGTTTCTTCTTGGTATTGTCGAACAGGGCGTCCACTGCTTCCTGGAGCATCCGCTTTTCGTTGCGGATGATGATTTCAGGGGCATTGAGGTTTTGGAGCCTCTTCAGGCGGTTGTTGCGGTTGATGACGCGGCGGTAAAGGTCGTTCAGGTCGCTCGTCGCAAATCTTCCGCCATCCAGCTGGACCATTGGGCGGAGTTCGGGGGGAATAACAGGAATGACGCTGAGGACCATCCACTCGGGGCGGTTGCCCGAATTCCTGAATGATTCGACGATCTCGATGCGCTTGAGAAGACGCTTGTCGGCCTTGGGGCCCTTGGCGATCATCTTTTCGCGCAGCTCGGCGGCCAGCTCATCCAGGTTGATCTGCTCGAGCAGGGAACGGATGGCTTCGGCGCCCATGCCTGCAGTGAAAGCTCCGCCGTAGCGATCCTGTGCTGCGTTGAATTCTTCTTCGGTGAGGAGCTGCATCTTCTTGAGCTCGGTTTCGCCCGGATCGATGACGATGTATTTCTCGTAATAGAGAATGGAGCGCAGGGCCGCGACCGGCAGGTCGAGCAGGAGGCCCATGCGGCTCGGCACAGAGCGGTAGAACCAGATATGGGACACCGGGCACGCCAGTTCGATGTGGCCCATGCGTTCGCGCCGCACCCTGAAGTGCGTGACCTCGACGCCGCAGCGATCGCAGATTACGCCCTTGTATCGGATCGACTTGAATTTTCCGCAATAGCACTCCCACTCTTTCGTCGTCCCGAAAATCCGCTCGCAGAACAATCCATCCCTCTCCGGACGGAGCGTGCGGTAGTTGATCGTTTCAGGTTTCTTGACCTCTCCATATGACCAAGCTCTGATCATGTCGGGACTGGCCAATCGAATGGAAATGCTGTCAAAATCCTGGATATCTCTCATGCTGCCCCCTCAAGACAAGCGGCCTTAGCGACTTCGCGCCCAGACCGCAAAAAGGACCCCGGGGTCTTGCCACTGGCAAGTACTGCCTCAAGGTCAAAAGGCGCCGTTATTCTTGTTGATGATATCTTCGTCGCGTTCGGTGAGCGCGATCTGTTTGCCTTTAGCGTCATACACACGTATATCGAGCGCGAGTCCGCGCAGTTCCTGCACCATGACATTGAATGCCTCGGGGATGCCTGCCGCCGTGTGCGGTTCGCCCTTGACAATCGCCTCATAGACCTTGGCACGCCCTGTCATGTCATCCGACTTGATAGTCAGGAGTTCCTGCAGGGTATTGGCCGCGCCGTAAGCCTCCAGCGCCCAGACTTCCATTTCGCCCAACCGCTGGCCGCCGAATTGGGCCTTTCCGCCCAGGGGCTGCTGCGTGACCAGGGAATAAGGCCCGGTCGACCTGGCATGCATCTTGTCATCGACAAGGTGGTGCAGTTTCATGAAGTACACGACACCGACCGTGATCGGGTTTTTGAAGATCTCGCCGGTCCTGCCGTCATGCACGTTCTGCTTCGAGCTTGCGGGGAGGCCTGCTTCAACGAGCTTGGCCTCGATCTGCTCCTGCGAAGGCGACTGGAAGACGTGGCATGAATACCACTCGTTGAGCGTGCTGCCGGCCCATCCCAGCTCGGTCTCCATGATCTGGCCGATGTTCATTCGTGAAGGGACGCCCAGCGGGTTGAGGCAGATGTCGAGTGGCGTGCCGTCTTCAAGGTAAGGCATGTCCTCGATCGGCAGGACGCGGGCCACGACGCCCTTGTTTCCGTGCCGTCCGGCCATCTTGTCGCCTTCCTTAAGCTTGCGCTTGGCCGCGATCAGAACCTTGACCACTTCCTCGACACCGGGCGACAGGTCATCGTTCGAAGAGCGCTTCATGCGCTGAACGTCGATGATGGTGCCTTCGATGCCATGCGGGACGCGCAAGCTGGAATCGCGCACATCCTTGGCCTTCTCGCCGAAAATCGAGTTTAGGAGTTTGAACTCCGGGGTCGTATCCGTGTCGCTCTTCGGCGTCACTTTCCCCACAAGGATGTCGCCGGATTTTACCTTGGCGCCCACCCGGATTATCCCCTCGCCATCGAGGTTGTCCAGGATCTTCTCGCTGGTATTCGGAATGTCGCGAGTGATCCGCTCCGGTCCCAGTTTGGTCTCGCGGACCTCAGTCTGGAATTCTTTTATATGGATGGAAGTGAACATGTCCTCGCGCACGACGCGCTCGGAAATGAGGATGGCATCCTCGTAGTTATAGCCATTCCAGGGGACGAAGCCAGCCAAGATGTTGCGCCCGAGAGCGAGTTCGCCATTGAATGTGGCGGGGCCATCAGCGATGACCTGCCCTTTCAGCACCTTTTCGCCGAGTTTTACGATAGGCCGGTGGTTATAGCAGGTATCCTGGTTGGTCCGCTGGTACTTCGCAAGCAAATAAGTGTCGCGCTCGAGCGGATCGAGTGAATCCGGCTTGATCACGATACAAGCTGCATCAACCTTCTCGACGGTGCCAGTACGCTTTGCCTTGATGAGGACGCCCGAATCGTAAGCGGTCTTCCATTCCATGCCGGTCCCGACTCGGGGTGGCTCCGGGAAAACAAGGGGAACGGCTTGGCGCTGCATGTTCGATCCCATGAGCGCACGGTTTGCGTCGTCGTGTTCCAGAAAAGGAACGAGCGAAGCCGAGACTGATATGATCTGCTTCGGGGAAACGTCCATGTATTGGAGCTCGGTCGGGCTGCGCATAGAGTAATCACCCTGGTGACGGCAGGAAATGGAGTTGTCGAGGAAATGTCCACTCTTGTCGATCCTTGCAGATGCCTGTGCGACGTAGTAGCGGTCCTCGTCGATGGCCGAAAGATACTCGATTTCCTTGGTGACGACACCGTCCTTCACCTTACGGTACGGGGTTTCGAGGAAGCCATAGTCGTTGACGGTCGTATAGGTTGCCAGGGAGACGATGAGGCCAATGTTTGGTCCTTCGGGCGTCTCGATGGGGCACATGCGACCATAATGCGTATAATGGACATCGCGTACTTCGAAGCCGGCCCTGTCCCTCGACAGGCCGCCGGGCCCGAGCGCATTCAGCCTGCGTTTGTGTGTGAGTTCCGCAAGCGGGTTGACCTGGTCCATGAACTGCGACAGCTGCGACGATCCGAAGAATTCCTTGATCGCTGCGACGATCGGCTTGATCGATATGAGGTCCTGAGGCCTGACCGTCTCGGTTTCCTTGAGGGCCATGCGCTCCTTGGCAATGCGCTCCATGCGCGCGAAGGCGCTCTTCATGACATTGGCGAGCAGCTCACCCACCGATCGCACACGCCTGTTGCCGAGGTGATCGATATCATCCACATAGGCCTCGCCATAGTAGACGTCCATCAGGTGTTTCATGGTGGCGACGATATCAGCCTTCGTCAGGGTGTATTCCTTAACCGGAACTGCATAGTTGAATTTCTTGTTGAGCTTGTAGCGTCCCACCTTGCCCAAATCGTATTTGCGCGAGGAGAAGAACATGCTCATGAGATCCTTCTCGGCGCCTTCGACGGTAATGGGCTCGCCGGGCTGCAATGTGGAATAGATGGCAGCCAAGGCATCGGCCTTGCTCGGCTCGTCCTGGTCCGCAGTCTCCTTTTCCAGTTTGACATCTTCGCGGTCGAAGCAATGCAGGATCATCTCGTTGTGCATTGACTCGGGATTCTCGAAATCAATGATCTCGATACTTTCGACGCCGAGGTTGGCAAGTTCGTCCAGTTCGTGCAAGTGGAGTTTCTCGCCGGCGCGGAAGAGTTTCTTCTTCTCGCCGTCGACGTCGATGTAGATAGCCTTCGCGAGCACCTTGCCGACCAGCTTTTCCTTATCTTCGGTGCTCTCGCCGATGGGGATGGTCGCCGTCTTGTAGAAGGCCTCGATTATCTCTTCCCTGCTGGTGAAACCGATCGCCCTCATGAAAAGGGTACCCAGGAATTTCTTCTTGCGGTCGATCTTGGCATAGATGAGCTCTTTCTTCTGGTCTATCTCGAATTCAAGCCAGCTGCCGCGGTAAGGGATGAGCCGAGCGGAAAACACGCCCTTCTCATGGCTGAAGACGACGCCCGGTGACCTGTGGATTTGCGAAACGACGACGCGTTCGGCGCCGTTCACGATGAAGGTTCCACGATCGGTCATGAGGGGGATGTCGCCAAGATAGATCTCTTTTTGGCGAATTTCGCCGGTTTTCTGGAAAACGAGGTTGATGACTGCCTTGAGCGGGATGGAGTAGGTGAGGCCTTTCTGCTTGCATTCCAGCTCGGAATACTTCATCGCGCCCTCATCGAGGCCGTAGTGTTCATATTCCAGGACCATGTCGCCGGATTGGCTTTCGATCGGGAAGGTCCCCTTGAACACTTCCTGCAGTCCTACTTCTTCCAGAGGCTGCCCCTGGCGCAGTTTTTCCCTTTGAAGGAAATGCTCAAAGGAGGAAAGCTGAATGTCGATAAGATCGGGAAGTTCCATCGCCTCCTGGTAATCCTTACCAATGTACTGGCGCTGGACCTTGTGTTCGGAATATGCCATCCGTTACCCCTCCTGAAAGCGCGACTCTCAAGCGCGCGGGTCGGTTCAATCGGTCATCCAGGGATACTTTGGCCAAATATCCCCGGAAAACCGCGCTCCCTCCCCTCAGGCAGCCTTGCGGACGAACCTTGGGAAGGAAGCGCATTCAAAAACAGAGAAGCCTGTTGTGCTTATTTTACTTCGACAGACCCACCGGCATCGGTGATCTGTTTCCTGATCTTCTCTGCTTCGTCTTTCGAAATATTCTCTTTCAAAGCCTTGTCGCCAGCTTCAACGAGGTCTTTGGCTTCCTTGAGCCCAAGGCCGGTGATTGCGCGGACTTCCTTGATGATCGAGATCTTTTTCTCGGCAGGAACACCAGCCTTGAGAATGACTGTGAACTCGGTCTTTTCCTCGACGGGGGCTGCAGCAGCGGCTGCAGGACCGGCGGCAACAGCCACGGGTGCGGCTGCGGTGACGCCAAATTTCTCTTCCATCGCCTTGACGAGGTCGGAAACCTCGAGAACGGTCATGGATGCGATCGCATCGATAATCTGGTCTTTGGTAAGTGCTGCCATATTATCTTCTCCTTCTGGAACACTGGGCCGATCCATACGGACAGCCAACATAAAGACTGACAGGAACGACAGCTATTCGAAGCCTGACAGTCATCTGCTCGAATCAAGCCTCTTGGGCTTTCTTCTCCTCGACCGCCTTGAGTGTGCGGACGAGCTTCGTGGGAATGGCGTTGAGCACGAACACGAGGTTCTGTGCGGGCGCCTTCATGGTGGACATCAGCATCGCGACGAGCTGCTTGCGTCCAGGCAGTTTCGAGAATGCCTCGACCTGCTTTACGTCCATCAGGTTCTTATCTACAAGGCCGCCTTTCACGATGAGGGCGGGATTGTCCTTGGTAAAGTCGAGAAGGATCTTCGCGACGTCGTTCGAATCGACTTTCACGAAAGCCACGGCCGTCGGCCCTTCCAGGAGCGGCGCGACTTCCTTGGTGTACCCGAGTTCCTCGAAGGCGATCCGGGCGAAATTGTTCTTCACAACATGGAGTTCGGCGCCCTTCTCCCGGAGCTGCTTCCGCAATGCGGAAATCTGCTCGACAGTAAGGCCTCTGTACTCGGTGAACAAGAAATCATTGGAACCGCCAATCATGTCCTTGAGCTGGACGATAGCCTCGGCTTTCGGGGATTGGATTTTGCTAGCTCTCATTGCCATAGATCACCTCTTCTCGTTCTTGGCGATGGCGGCGGAAACGCGCACGCTCGGCCCCATGGTGGACGCCAGGAAAACGGATGCGACGAAATCGCCTTTTGCATCCGCAGGGCGCCTGCGGTAGATCTCATCAAGGAGGGTGGTCAGGTTTTCGGCGACCTTGTCTGCATCCATGGACACTTTGCCGATGGCAAGGTGGATGATGTTGGTTTTGTCGCTCCTGAATTCCGTCCTTCCCTTCCTGAGCTCGTTGAGCGCGCTCTTGAGATCGTTGGTGACGGTGCCGGTTTTCGGGTTTGGCATCAGGCCGCGGCGGCCGAGGATCATGCCCAGCTTGCCAACGTCTTTCATCATGTCAGGCGTTGCGACGGCCACATCGAAATCCAGCCATCCGCCCTTGATCTTCTCGATGAGCTCAGTGTCGCCGGCATATGCCGCGCCGTTTTCCAGGGCTTCGTTCACGCGATCGCCCTTGCAGAACACGAGCACTTTCTTCTCGCCGCGGAACTGGTTGGGCAAAACGACCGTGTCGCGCACGGACTGACTTTTCTTGAGGTTGAGTCTGACATGGACTTCGACGGTCTCGTCAAACTTGCTGTATTTAAGTTCCTTTACAAGCGCGCAGGCAGCAGCCGGCTCAAAAACCTGTGTCCGGTCGACTTTTTTTGCAGCCTCGACGTATTTCTTTCCGTGTTTCATGCTTTCAGCTCCGTTTCGACACCCATTGAACGGGCGGTACCCGCAATGATCCGCATCGCTGCCTGAAGATCGTTGGCATTCAAGTCCTGGAGTTTCTGCTTGGCAATCGCCTCAACCTGGGCATTGGTGAGTTTCGCCACCTTGTCCTTGTTGGGCACTGACGAACCCTTCTTGATCCCGCATGCTTTCTTGATGAGTACGCTTGCTGGCGGAGTCTTGAGGATAAAAGTGAAACTCTTATCCGCATACACGGTGATGATCGCCGGAATGACAAGTCCAGGCTCCATGCCCTTCGTTCTCTCGTTGAACTGCTGGCAGAACATGGGCGCAGATACGCCATGAGGTCCCAGAGCTGGCCCGACGGGCGGAGCTGGAGTCGCTTTGCCGGCGGGGCACTGCAATTTCACGATCGCAGTAATCTTCTTTTTGGCCATAGCCATGCTCCTTTTGTGGTATACCCAGCAAAAAACTGCCGGGGTAGCGCTTCTTTTTCAAGAAGCTCCCATCCTTGGAGTTAACACCCCTTATCTGAGAAGTGCGCCACAGGAACCGGGACCCACGCAGGGATGACGGCCCAAGAAACGCACCGCTTTTCAAAAGATCGTGGGCGATCGGATCGCCCAATCTAGAAATATCGGAAGATCCCGGCACCCTGCATGGCGCCGCGATCGGATGCTCAGACTTTCTCGACCTGGGACATCTCGACTTCCACAGGCGTGGACCTGCCAAAGATGCCCACCATGACCTTGAGCTTGTTCTTTTCCGGATTTACTTCCTCGATTACACCGGAGAAGGACTCGAAGGGGCCTTCAATGATCTTTACCTGCTCGCCCGGTGAATAGGTCTGCTTCATCCGCATCTGGCGATCGCCCTTTATGTCGCCGGAACGCTGCAAGATCCGCTTCACTTCCTCACTCGGAATCGGCTGAGGCTTGTTGCTAAGATTGGAGCCGACGAAGCCAGTCACGCCGGTGATCTTGCGGATGGCCGAACAGGGCGCCTTCCAGCCATTATCCGGAAGATCCATCTCCACAAGAAGGTAGCCAGGAAGTATTTTCCTCGAGATGGTCTTTTTCTTGCCATCCTTTACATCGGTGACATCTTCGGTGGGGACCTTGATGTCGGTGACGATGTCGCGGGAAAGATCGCCTGCATCAATCATTATGCGGATAGTTTTCTCGATCTTGTTCTCATAGCCCGAGTAAACATGAAGAATATACCAGGATTTTGCCATCCTCGCTCCGCCTTAACGGAATATGACTTCGATGCCCATCACGAGCAGGAAGTCAATTAGCCCCAACAGAAGAGCCATAGCAAGCGTGGAGAAAATAACGACCTTTGTGGAAGACCACACGTCTTCCTTGCTGGGCCAGACTACTTTTTTCAGCTCAGCATAACATTCTTTGAAGAATTGGATTATTTTCTTCATGACAGCTCCTTGCAATCACGCGGCACATTCTAGCTGACAACAGGCCAGGAAGGACTCGAACCCTCAACATCCGGTTTTGGAGACCGGCGCTCTACCATTAGAGCTACTGGCCTAGATCAAAACATGCGCCGCGAGCGACACATGACACCAAAGACCCAAAAAACACTGACCCAAAAACCGCAAACCTTATTTTACCTTGGTCTCCCTGTGCAGAGTGTGCTTATGGTCCCACTTGCAGTACTTCATCAGTTCAAGCTTTTCCTGCATGGTTTTCCGATTTTTCGTCGTTGTATAATTCCGGCGCTTGCATTCGGTGCACTGGAGAGCAATAATTTCGACAGTCTGTTTTTTCCCAGCCATATTCAGTCCTTTCGCGGCGCCAGACTCAAGGAGCCCCCCGCGCATGGAATCCTGCCGAAGGCAGGTCTCCCTTTATTACGCCACCCTAAAAAATGCCAATCTACGGAAGCCCCCGAACGGAATCGAACCGTTGACCTTATCCTTACCATGGATATGCTCTGCCGACTGAGCTACAGGGGCGCGGACAAGAGCATCGGGAATTTACCACTTGCGCAAGATGATGTCAAGCCCACAACAAAAACTTTGTCATGGAACAGCTTTGGAGATTCCGCTCTTGGCACGGTTCTTGCAGATCAATCGGATGGCCTTTTATCCCCGTTCCTCCCCCTTTCCCGGAAGCGGGCAGCGAACGACACACCCTCTGGATCCTTGACAAGCACAATCAGACCAATACCGGTTCCGGCGAACAACATTCCAAGCATAACCAAAGGAAGACCGGCAGACAAGAGCCGGGACGAACTTGTCCCGAAAAAGCCAAGAATTGGAGCTTTCAGAAGTAAAACCGGGATGGAAGCTGCAAGGGAATAGCACAGAAGCCTGAAAGCCCAGCGTAAGCTGCGCCCCAGCTCCGCATGCAGGCCGGGAAACTGTATGCTGCGCAGCGCATTAAGAAGAACGAGCATGTTCACGAGCGCGGAAAAAGAGAGTGCAAAAGCGATCCCTGGACCCTTGAAGCGGCCATGGAGCAAGGCGGCGAGCAGGAGATTGGAGCAGAAGCTGGCCAGCCCGGCTATCGCGGGCGTCTTGGTATCATTTCGCGAAAGGAAGACGGGTACAAGGATCTTGTTTGCGGCAATAAAAACAAGGCCTGCCTGATGCCAGACGAATATCGAGGAGGTAAGGCGCGCGGACTCGCCCGAGAAGCGGCCCCACTGGAAGAGAAAGCCCACAAGCTCGCCGCTGACGAGGATGGAGAAAGCGGCAAAGGGGATGGAAACGAAAAGGATGTCGCGGAGGGCGCGGCCGAAGAAGGCGCTGAAATGGGGCCAGTCCGCGCGCCGGACGCA
>JAJFUL010000251.1 GCA_021372425.1 Spirochaetaceae bacterium | reverse complement strand
CTCACACGGCGGCGCCCAGCCGCATGTGCCAGCTCGGCCCTCATCGGCACCTGCGGAGCCCGCGAAGCGCGTCGTCAGGGTTGTCGCCAAGCCCGCGAAACCCGGATCCAACCAGGAGCCACGACCAGCCCAACGGCAAGGACGCCCTGAAGCCAGCGACGACGGCACGATGTACAATCCCTTTGCGGATTTGCTGAAAGGCAGGAAATAGCCCGGGAAAAGTCTACCTTGCTTTTTCGACTTATTTTGACTACTATGAAGTTGCCCTCGTGCAATTAATCGGAGTCCGGTCTTTGGCCGCAACCCCAACCCCCGCGGTCAACCCTACCCCCGGGTTTCGACATTGTACGGGGGCTTTTTATTGGACGCGAGCTGCATAGCGAGGTGGTGTAGCGCCGCGGTACACAGTCCATGGGTGGTGCGACTTGGCCTATTAGCCCCTATTGGGCCTTTTTTGTATCTTCTTTGGAAGCCGAGGCTGCAGGTTCCACGCCTTCGGCCCTTCCGGCAGTCGGCGCAGCGGAAGCATTCCCGCTCGTCCCGGCGCTCCCATTCGCGTTCAGCCTATTGAAAATCTCGCCCTTCTCTTTTTCGAGAGCGGAAACTTTCTTCTTAAGACCGGATGAGACCCGACCCTGCTTCAGCGTCGAGGAGAGCATGACCAGGATGCCAAGCAGGACGCCGACGACCAGCGTGATCGCAAGGATAATCGACAGCAGCCCTGTTGAAGACCAGCTAAAAAAGTTGATCTGTACCTGCGTATTGTTCTGTGCAGCGAAAATCACTGCCAGCACCGCCACCACCAGCACAAGGATCGTATAGGCAATTTTCATGGATATCACCTCTCTATCAGCGATTATAGTTCCCTCTGCCTCCAGTATACTACATCCGGCGTGGCCAGAGCGAGATGCACCAAAATATTAAAAAGCCAAATAGTTAACCATTTGCCAAACCAGGGGAAGAGGTGCAATAATAACATCTCTGCATCAGGGAGGGACAGCTTCCTGAAGACAGGGGAGAAAAAAAATAATAAAATCTGAAGGAGTGAGCACTTTGAGAACCACCATGCGCCGACCGGGAATCCTGTTTGCAATCATTCTCATGTTGGTGACACAGTTCGCCTTTGCCGAGGAAGACAGCGAGGCGGCATATACCATCCGCAGCGTAAACTTCAAGATAACCGGCTACACGATGGAGCGGGTACTGCGCCAGAAGGCGAACATCACGCCAGGCACCGGCTTTGCGAGCCTGGAGGCATTCGAGAGCTACCTCGAGCAGCGCAGGCAGGCTCTGCTGAACGAGCGGGTGCTGGCAGAGGTCAAAGCGGAATACACGCTCGAGAAAGACGAAGATGAGCGATTTCTCATCGATATCACCTTCACCACAAAAGATTCCTGGAATATCATTGCGCTGCCTTACTTCAAATACGATTCAAACGACGGTTTGGTGCTCAGCGCGAGGGCTCGGGATTACAATTTCTTAGGTTCGATGCAGGTGCTGGTCCTGAATATCGATTACTCGATCGACCAGAGCCAAAGGCATTCCTATGGCGGGCTCGCCAGCATGAATCTGCCATTCCAGCTCGTCGGCCACGATGCGAGTGTCAACGTTTACGAGGATCTCGCCGTTCACGCCGACGGCAGGCCCACCTCTTCGATTTCGAATCTCGGGTTTTCGGTGGTATTGCCTACCCGCGCCTATCCGATCAATCTGAGCGTGAATCAGGGACTTCAGTTCAACCCGGATGAAGTCGACAACGATATTGACCCTTACTTCCTCGTATCTTCCCTGACAGCCGCCAGTACCGTGCCGGCTGGATTCGAAATAAGCCGCTACGGTCAGGTCTCCTATGCACCGGCGCTCACTGCCTCGCTGATCTGGCGGCCCGGCGAGATGGTCAGGGACGACCGTAAGGGCTTCAAGCTGACATTCTCGCATGGGCTTCACTTTGGACGCGTCGACTGGGTAAACAACATGCGCAAGGGTATGGAAGGCCATCTGACGAACACGGACGCCTACAATCTTATGACGGGGGTTCCGACGCTGGATTTTGACGGCACCTATATTTATCATGCCACAAACGGCGGCAAAATTGGCTTTGAGGGGCGTTTTGTTGGCTTTTACAGCTTCACCAACACCACGCGGACTGATTTGGGCGCCTATATGCGGGGACTCGTCGACGAGCGTCTGTGGGGCGGGGCGGCGGCTTTCCTGAATCTGCAGATGCCGGTCAAGTTATTCGATTTTCCCACGCACGTCATTATTGGCAAGAACTGGTTCGATTTCGAACTCCAGACGACGCCCTTTGTTGACTTGGGATACTGTCTGCGAAGGCCTGGCGACACCTTCCTGGATAGCGCCTGGTACACGGCCGGCCTCGAATTTGCTGTCTATCCATTGCGGATGCGCACCTTCATAGTCAGGGCGAGTGCTGCCCTGGACCTGGATGCGGTGATCAGGAACAAATCCCTTACGATGCCAAGCCCGCGCGACGGATATTCCCCTTACGAGCTATTCTTCGGGCTCGGGCTTTTTTTCTGAAGGAGCCAGAGTGAAATCCAGACGCTGTTCAGTTACCCTATTATTTCTGGTGCTTGCGACGGCTTCGCAGCAAGCAGTGGCAGCAGACACCCGCTCAGCCTATGCAGAGCTGTTCCGCAACCTTTCGGACAGCGAAATTGCCGCGCTCGATCGTGGGGAGATGATCGTTCACTCACTGAAGGATTCGGGCAAACTCAGCCTGATGCGCGACGACAGCAATACAAGAGAAATCGCGAGGCGCGTCCAGGAACTACACCCTAACTACATGACAGAGCTTATGGCTTCCGTGCCCATGAAAAGCGCTCCCGAGGCAAAGGACACGCTGGACAGGATCGCCGCCGCGCTTGCAGACGTCAAAGGCTACATAAACATTCCCTACTGGTCCAAACGGCAGAAAACGACCTATGCTTTGTTCGACAAGATGGATGTACTGGGCCGGAAGCCCCTCGGGCCTGGCAAGGGCGAGTCCATCGAAGTCCGCCAGCACATGGAGCCATTCGACGATTTCCGGATGCGGTATGATTACAGGGTAGAGACTGACGCACTGCGCTTCTCCGCGGTCAACCTGGACAACGTCATCTATACCTATCAGCATTTCCAGGCCGTATCGCCGGACAACATGGTATGGGAGCTGTATGTTTTCTACCAGCGCGACCGCCTCTATGTCTACGGAATCGGGGCAGTCAAAGCTTTCGACATGTTCGGGCTTTTCCGCGACAGGCTGGAGCCTTCGCTCATGGGCCGGGTCGAGGCCTTTTTTACGCATATAGCGAAGAAAACAATGCAGGAATGAAGGAGATATGAATAATGGACAAAACGAAGACGGCACTAGTCACTGGCGTCACAGGCCAGGATGGTTCCTACCTTGTGCAGCTTTTGCTTGAAAAAGGATATATGGTCCATGGCATCAAGCGCCGGAGTTCGAGCTTCAATACACAGCGTATCGATCATCTCTACCGGGATCCGCACGATCCCGACAACCGCTTCCGGCTGCATTATGGCGACCTCACCGACAGTACGAACCTCATCCGCCTCATAAAAGAAACCGAGCCGGACGAAATCTACAACCTCGCGGCGCAAAGCCATGTAAAGGTCTCCTTCGATACGCCGGAATATACGGCGAACACCGACGGCCTTGGTGCTTTGCGCCTGCTGGAGGCGATCCGTCTGCTCGGCTTCGAGAAAAAGACGAGGTTCTACCAGGCATCCACTTCGGAGCTTTTCGGCAAAGTCCAGGAGACGCCGCAGAAGGAGACGACTCCTTTCTATCCGCGGAGCCCCTATGCAGTGGCCAAGCTCTATGCCTACTGGATCACGGTGAATTACCGCGAGGCCTATGGCATTCATGCGAGCAACGGCATCCTGTTCAACCACGAATCACCGGTCCGCGGCGAGACTTTCGTGACCAGGAAGATCACCAGGGCAGCCTCCAGGATCAAATACGGCCTCGAGCCCAAGCTCTACCTCGGCAACCTCGATGCAAAGCGCGACTGGGGCCATGCCAAGGATTATGTGGAAGGCATGTGGAGGATCCTGCAACAACCTGAACCTGACGACTATGTGCTCGCAACGGGGAGGACGACCACGATACGCGATTTCGCGACCATGGCTTTTCTCTATGCAGGCTTCGAGATGGAGTGGCGAGGGAAAGGCGTGGAGGAGAAAGGTCTGGATTCAAAGACGGGCAAGGTGCTCGTGGAAGTCGACCCAGCCTATTTCCGGCCTACCGAAGTGGAGCTTCTCCTTGGCGATGCGGCACGGGCGCGGAAAAAACTCGGATGGACGCCTCACCACAGCCTCGAGGACCTTGTGCGCGAGATGATGGAGCAGGACCTAGCCGAGGCCAAGAAGGAACGGTACCTGAAGGACGGCGGGTATCACATATTCGAGCCGCAGGAATGAAGGCGCAAGGCTATGCAAGCAACCCCCTGTACACCACTAGCAGCGTCGGCTATGTCATAGACCGATGAAAATTCTTTTTGTCATCAATGACGCCCACGGGTGGGCCGGCACAGAGCGCGTGGTCAACCTCATTGCCAACGGCCTTTCCGGCCGCTTTGATGTCGGAGTAGTATCGTTGCGACCCCGCCCCGAAAAGCCAGGAGGCTATCCCTATGATCCCCGTGTGGCCCTTTCATATCTTCCCCTGCCTTCAGGCTCTGTTCATCTTCCTGCTTCCAACGCGCGTGCGGCAAAGTTTGTTGCGCAAGGCTCGTATGACGTCGTTGTACTGGCTGGCGTGGGCGAAATAAAGTATTTTCTTTTGGTCGCGTTTAAGATTGGCGCACGAGGGAAACGGCCAAAACTCGTCGCATGGGAGCACTTCAATGCTGCCTGCACCTACAGGCATCTTAATCGCAAGGTGGCGGCTCGGTGTTGTGACGCTGTGGTTGCGCTCACGGAACAGGACGCCGCAGATTGGCGGCGACTCCTTAAGCCCCGCTCTGTCGTTGCCATTCCCAATCCGGTACCCGGATTCCCTAACCATGTCGCCCCTTTGGATTCCATGCGAATCCTTGCCCTGGGAAGACTTGAAGAGCAGAAGCGCTTTGATCTTCTCATTGATGCCTTTTCCTTGTTTGCCACATCGCGCCCCGGCTGGACTTTGAGGATTCGCGGCTCGGGATCGAAAGAGGACGAGATCAAGAAGAAAATCAGTGCGTTCGGGCTTGGCAGCAGGGTGGAAATACTTAAGCCCACCGACAATGTGGCCTCCGAATACCTAGGCGCGTCTATGTATGTCATGAGCTCCGATTTCGAGGGTTTTCCAATGACGCTTGTCGAAGCCATGGCTTGTGGCGTGCCCTGCGTCAGTTTTGACTGCCCTAACGGTCCTTTGGAGATAATCAGGGAGGGCCAGGACGGATTTATCGTACCGCTACACGACGTTGCGGCACTCGCCGGGCGCATGGGTCAGCTTGCCGATGACGCCGCTCTGCGTGCATGCATGGGTGCCGCTGCGCGGAAAAACATTGGGCGCTACAAAATCGGACCGATACTCGAACGCTGGGCTGCCTTTTTAGAGGGCCTTTTGGGGGGACTATGAAAACCATAAGCGTGATAATCCCTGCCTACAACGCCTCTGAGACTCTGGCCAAGGCCCTCGAGTCGGTGCTTGTGCAGGATATGGAGGGCCGCAAGGTCGAGGTTGTCATCGTTGACGATGGCTCCAGCGATGACACTGCGGCCGTGGCTGAATGTTATGTGCGCCGTTACCCCGGCATTATCAGACTCCTGCACCAAAAGAATGCAGGCCCGGCGGCGGCACGGAACGCAGGGGTCGCCGCGGCGGAAGGCGACTATATTGCCTTTCTCGATGCCGACGACGAGTGGCTTCCCGGCAAACTACGGGCTCAGATGGAGCTTTTGGAAGCGAATCCGGGGGTTGCCCTCGTTTGTACATCAAGGACCAGCCGGCTATTTAGGTTAAGGCCGACGCTGTTCAGGCTCAGCTTCCGGTCCCTGCTCTTGAGCAACAAGGTATATACTTCAAGTGTAGTCATCCGCAAATGTGCGTTGGAAGCAGCTGGAGGATTCGATCCATCCCGAAGACTTTCGGAAGATTATGAACTCTGGCTGAAGGTAGCCAGGCAAGGCAAGATTCTCGTTCTCAATAAGCCTCTGATGAATTACAGTAAAGGGGGAACATCGTTCCGGTTTTGGACAATGGAGCGATCCGAACTGGAAACCTATCACATAATGTACGAAGACGGCTTTATTACTGGAATTGCATATATAATCCTTCGATGGTGGTCCCTTGCAAAATATCTTGTGAGGAGAATTCGATGGTCAATCTGATATTGTGCGGCGGTTCGGGGACGCGTCTATGGCCGCTGAGCCGGAAGAAAACACCGAAGCAATTTGTAAAGCTTTTTGCCGGAAGATCGCTCTTTGAGGAGAATATACTTCGCAATCAGCCACTCTGCGACAAATTCAGGGTAGCAACAAATATCGACCACCTCCCTCTGGTTCGTGAACAACTGAAGGGACTGGGAATTCAAAAAGCCGAAGGGCTCGTTGAGCCAGCGGGCAGGAACACGGCCCCTGCGATCGCTCTCATCTTGATGGGCCTGCCGCGCGATGAACTGGTGTTGGTCACGCCATCCGATCACCGGATAAGCAACCTTGCTGAATATTCAAGAGCCGTAAGGAGGGCAGGTGAGCTCGCAGCCAAAGATTATCTTGTCACCTTCGGGGTCAAGCCCCAATATGCCGAGACTGG
>JAJFUL010000250.1 GCA_021372425.1 Spirochaetaceae bacterium | reverse complement strand
GATGGCAGGAAGAGTCCGTAGCAGAGGGAATGCAGCATCTGACCGACTATGGCTCCCCCTTTTGAGGGGAAAGCTGCATAAATCAGAAGCCTCACGACAAGCGCCACCGAAGCGATGGCGACCCCCCTCATCGGGCTCCATTTTTTTATGAACTTGCGGGCATAGATCATCATGGGTACCTCTGCGGTCGAGGAGACTGCCCACATGGCGCCAACTGCATTCCATCCCAGATACTCGGTCAGATAAAGGGAAAAGAACGAGCCGACTGCCGAAATGGCCAATCTGCCAAGCAGAATGACCAGCAGTCCGATGATGAAAGTCGAGTCGATCCATGAAAGATCGAGCTTCTTTTTCGACTGACCCTCAACGCGGCCCGTTCCCATCTCGGGCAGCAGGAACAGGCTGAGCAGGTACGCGATAGTAATAATCCCCATCCACATGGCCATCAGCAAAGGAGAACTCCCGCTGAAGCCGGGGATGATCTGCACTATGAGCGTGACCATGATGAATCCAAAGGAGCCGGTCGATCGCACCATACCATAATCGAGCTTCCGCTTGCCTGCAGGGCGGGGCTTTTCGATTGCCTTGAGAAGCGATGCGTCCATGATTGATGTCGGCGTCTTGAGTCCAAGCGAAAGCAGGCAGATGCCCAGCACGGTCGCAAAAGGATTCCTGATCGACACGAGGATGGCAAGACCGGCAAGTATCAGTCCACTCGAGAAGAAGAGAAACGGCTTGAAGTGGCCGGCTTTGTCGGCCTTCTGTGCGCTGATAATGGGTCCCACTATGCCTGTCAGTTCGAAGAGGCCCAGAAACAAGCCGACAGCGGAAGGGCTGTAGCCCAGCCTTCTGAGCATGATCTGGAGATAAGGTGATGCAATGCCGAAGATGGCAAAATACAGGAAATAATTCGTTCCGAATCGCAATCCGAAGTGATCAAGTTTTTGGGGAAGCTTCATGTTTCGATTTACAATAGATACTCGAGCCAGAAGCGTCAATGGCCACGATGGCAGGCAGGTCAGTCAGCCTAACGCTGCGGATGGCCTCCATGCCAAGATCAGCGTAATCCTCTATCCTGCTTTCCTTTACATGATTGCGTGCGTTCATCGCCGCGGTGCCACCGATGGCCGCAAGATAGATTCCGCCAAATTGCGCTATAACCGAAGCCGCAGACTGGCTCCTTTCACCCTTGCCGATGGTGACCAGTCCTGCTCCCTGGCGCATGAATGGTTCCATGTACGAATCCATCCGCTTGGCTGTAGTTGGCCCGATCGAACCAGTCACCTGGCCATCTGCAGGTTCAGTCGGTCCTGCATAGAAGATTGGGTGTTCGACCACGGATGATGGAAGGGGCTCTCCCCGTTCGAGCCGTGCCTGGAGCCTCGCATGAGCCGCATCGCGGGCCAGTGTGACGATTCCCGACAGGAGCAGCTTCGTCCCTGCCGGCATTGAGCGCAGTCGGCCGAGCCACTCCCGCATTGGCAGGTCGAAATTGACCGGTACGGCATCCGGCAGGACAGGCATTTCCGCTGGGAGAAGCTTTGCAGGATCATCTTCCAGCCTTTCAAGGAACCAGCCGTGTTCATTGATGAGAGCGAGGGCTTTCCTGTGCGCAACGCAGGACACGCCGATCGCAACCGGCAGATTGGCCGCATGGCGCGAAAGACGCACAAATCGGGTATCGAGGGCCATATGGGAGCCGCCCCACTGCAATCCGATGCCGCTATCTGTCGCCAACCGCATCATGATTCCCTCCCATTCGCGGCTTCGAAGCGCGATGCTGGATTTTGAGCCGGGGCTGGCCAGCGGAGCAGGAGACTCAGGCAGGTGATCCAGAAGGCCGAAATTGGCCAGCTCGAGCGCATAGAGGGCTTGCGAGGGCGTTACGCCGCCGATGACTGCAGAAATCGTATAAGGCGGACAACCTGAAGTCCCCAGGTCTGAAATCCGCCGGGACAGCAGGGCTTTTAGCCGGTCGGGCAGCAACAGCGAAGGCGATTCCATCGTCAGCGTTGTCTTGCCGGTTGATCCGCCGCCTTTGGCGCAGAACAGAAGGTGATATACATTCCCGGAAACTGCCCGGATATCGATTCCGGCAGGCAGGTTATCCCTGGTATTCTGCTCGGCGATAACATCCAGTGGGCGAAGCTGGGATGCACGCAGTCTCCTTTTTGCATAGGCATGATCGATACCTTGGGCCAGGCTCAATGCGTCGTCGCCGATCGGGGAAGCGCCACCGGCACAGGATGGGCTGCCTGCGAAAGCTGCAGAATCCCGGCTTTCGCATCGCTCGCCTTTCCACCCATAGACAAGGGCGGAGCCTGTATCCTGGCACAGTGGGAATATGCCTTCCGCGGCGATGGCTGCGTTCTGGAGGAGCGAAGCTGCCAGGAAGCGTTCCGTCGGCGAGGCGCTGGCATCGCCTGCAATGGCGGCGATTTTTTGAGCATGGGATCGCGGAAGATGGAAGGCTATTCTCGAAAAAGCCATCTCCGCCAGCGATGCAAGATATCGTCTTTCAATG
>JAJFUL010000249.1 GCA_021372425.1 Spirochaetaceae bacterium | reverse complement strand
GGGGCTTGAAGTGACCGTAAAGAATGCAGGGACTGCGCATGCCCTGCTATCGAATCCTTCGATACAGATCACTGCGGATGCAGGGATAGCGCCGATAGTCTTTTCGGGCGATGCAGCGGCAGGGATTGAGGGGCAAAACATATTGGCCCTTCCTGAGAGGACTTTTTTTGTGTACCGGGATACGGCTGTGACGGGAACCACGTATGCTACCTCAATTGCTGCTGAAATCGAATAAGCCAGTTGGCCTTCATATTAACATCCTCATTCTTGCCTTGCTCATGTGTTTCTTCAGCATGGTGCCCCTCTATTCCCAGGAGAGCCAATCCATCGTTGCCCTTGAAACCAACGTCAATCCAGTTCCCGAAGGCGATGCCATCATCGCGCTCAAGGTAAACGGAAAAAAATATGGGGATGTCGACGCAAAGATCGATATGGATGACCCTTTCATAAAAGTTTCAGTCCTGAAGGAGGCCCTGTCACCCTCCCTTTCGCCGGATCAAAAGGAAAGGATATTTTCCATCATTCTTTCAAAACTTGAGTGGGCAGGCATCGCCGATCTTGCCGCCGCTGGCATACAGGGTACATGGGACATGGAAACGCTCAGTTACTCCGTCGTTACGCCAGGAGAATATACTTCGCTCAGGGAAATCGATTTTACGCCTGAAATAGCTTTCCAGGATACCAAGTGGCTTGATCCGGCTCCCGTGGCGGGCGTCATCAATTTCAACGTGAACGGAGCGTTCAACCTCAACTCATCCGGACTCACCGCTCCTGTAACCGTAAGCGCCGATAGCTTGCTGGACCTTTATTCCGTCGCCATCGAGGCACACGGGTCCATGGTATACACTGCGCCGTCGCTGACATGGTCGTTCAACAACACCAGGGCTGTCTATGATTTTCCGTCAATTGAAGGCCGGCTTTTTGTTGGCATGATATCCGGTGAGGGATTAAGTTATCAGTCCAGGCCGGAAATCTATGGTGTATCACTTCATAATGTAGACGACTTCAGCCGCTACAGCATGAAGTATTCACCTTCTGTGGCATTCACACTCCAGAACCCTTCAAGTGTGCGATTCTTGATCAATGGCCAGGTCATTCGCACATTGAAGCTGGATAGAGGCAATTACCGCATTTATGACCTGCCCTTTGCATATGGTCTCAACAACATGGAAATCGAGGTAGAGGAGGGCAAGAATCCCGATGGCTCGATACTTTATAAGCCGGTCAGCAAATATATAACAACTGAAACCGGGCTCCTGGTCGGCGGTCAGATGGACTATGGATTTTCCGCTGGAATAGGGCGCTCCGAACTGGACCAGCCGATCGTTTCAGGCTATTTCCGTTATGGACTCACGTCCTCCCTGACAGTCGGCGCAAACCTGGAAGCAGACCGCCGCTCTCTTCTTGCGGGAGCAACCATGGTGGCGGGAACATCGATAGGAGGATTCATCCTGAATGCCGCATCGCTTGTGGCCTGGGATGATCGGACCGATCCTTTTGCTTTCGCGACAGATCTGGAATACCATCTCGCAGTTCCTGGCGACAGCAGGATGCCTGGAGTGGGCTTCACCGTCGGCTATGCATCCAGCGGGTTTACTGTTCCCCAGCCCTACTCCACAGTTGCTGATCCGGAACCTTTCTTCAAGACGACGTTAAGCATAGGCGGATCGATTTCGAAGATTATGTCCTACGGCCTTGCAGGCAGCTGGAATCGCACACTCACGGATACACCACTAGATAGTGGTATTGTCTCTCTGAACCTTGGTTTTGCCGCCAACAAAAATGTTTCGTTCAGCATGAGTTCTGGCCTTGAAATGGCAACTGACGACTCCCCCGCCTTCACGGCAACCTTCGCATTGAGGGTTTCAGATCCTGCCAAGCCGAGCAGGCAAATCGGAATGACTCAGACAGCTGACGGCGAAAATACAATCACCTATAATGATCAGTTCCCTAATTCCAGCGGCATCGGATATGGCATTACGGCAGCCAACATTTTTGGAGGTGTTTCGGATCCGTCATCGGTGTCGTTCAATTCGGGATTTACAACGCAGTATTTTTCCTTTAGCGGCAATGCAGGCGTCAGTTATGGCTCTTCGCTTACTTCGCCCAATGGCCTGGTGAATCTAAATGTCGCATCAGCCCTGGCTTTTGCGGGTAGTTCATTTGCAATTTCAAAACCACTTTACGATTCGTTCATCATTTTCGCTCCGGACAAGAGCACCGAGAATATGACTGTTGCTTTCGCCATAGATCAGGGTACCAAACTGATAAGCCATGGCGCGCCGGTTGCTGCGCCCTTCAGCTCTTATCACAAGGCACGCGCTTCGATGGATTTCCCCGAGGCTGCCGCTGATGTCGTCGCGACACTCCCGCAGATAGCCTTGTCGTCGAAATATCGGAGTGGATTCTTGTTTAAGGGCGGGCTGCAAAAATACCTGTACGCTCAGGGCCGCCTGGTGGACAAAGCTGGCGCTCCAATCCCTCTCATGGCAGGAGATGTCCTAAAGGCAGACGGAACTTTGGTTAGTCAAACGTTTACCGATGACAGCGGAACTTTCCAAATATACGAACTGACCGAGGGCGAATACAAAATTGCCTGGCCAGATTCCATCGGCATATCCATAATAAAGCTGTCGGATAATGGCACAGACCTTGTAGAACTGGGCGATATAAAGGCCACGCCGACGAATTCAGACGCTGCCGCAGCTTCCACCTCAATACCTGCCACAGAGGGATCTCCTGCAAACGCTAACCAACAGCCGGGCGAAGACGGTTGATCCGAGAAAGCAAATGGAGTGTTCTGAAGGAGTCTTCGGCGCAGGATCTGTAATTTTTTGAAAAATCTGTGCTACACTGGTACTAGCTTTGGGGTTTCATAAAGATTTTGGACAGTGACGAATGATGGTTGGCAAACCTTTCATGCATCCGAAGGGCAAGCCTATGGTTTATGTTGATGG
>JAJFUL010000226.1 GCA_021372425.1 Spirochaetaceae bacterium | reverse complement strand
GTTTGTCCCTGCGCTTTTCTGCCCATTCTGTCCTCCACATCATCTATTGTCCGTCCGATATCATAGCATATGCTTCAAGAAAAGAGTATCAAACCGTCAGCTTTTTCTGATCAACTCCTGCACCGAAATCCTCGTTGCTTTTCTCGCCGGGACGAGCGAACTGATGATGCAGAGCAGAATGCTTAAGGCCGCAATCGACAGGATCTCGCCGAAATTGATGACTATGGGTATCTGTTCAAGATAGTAAGAAGGATCGAGCAGCTTGAGGGATACAAAAGGCCTTCCTGCCGCAAAAGCGAAAACCTGGTTGAAAAAGTTGAGTATCCACTCGATGCCGGAGATGATGGCGTTAATATTCACCGATATGAAAAGTCCCGCCAAAAGGCCCAGCACGGTTCCGGTCACGCCCGTTATGAGGCCGGACTGCAGGAAAACGCGCCTTATCAGTGAATCAGAGGCTCCTGTGCTTCTCATGACTGCGATGTCCTTCCGGTGCTCTGCAACGAAAGTGGATAGCGCCGACCCCAGGTTGACGGCCGCAATGAGGAGTGCAATGCCCATGATCAGCATAAGGAGCGATTGGGTCGTGCCGAAGGAACGGTAGAGGTTGTTCTCGATTTCCGGCCAGGTCCGGATGAGCCGCCGCTCGAACCATTCAGGGTAAAGCGGCTCAAAGGCATCGCCTGAGGCCTTCCTGATAGTGCCCAGGCTGTTCGAAAAGGGGTCTTCCGCCTTGATGCCGAAGAAGTTCGTGGCAAAATCAGGGGATAGTATTCGCGCTCCTGCGTCTGGCGATATGAATGCCCAGAGCGCATCCATGTCGCGGTAGCCGGCGCTTACTATGCCAGTCACCTTAAAAATTGAAAGCTTTGGGTTGTAATCGGCCATTGATGACTGATCGGCACCGCCGGATGCGTTCCACAGTGCGCCGCTGCTTCCGGATGGCGTTATCATCGTGATGCTGTCCCCTATACTGACATGCAACTCGGAAGCCAAAGATCCTCCGAGCACGATCGACTTGGCCCCATCAGGCGTGGCTTCGCCGGCCAGCACCTTCAGGTAGGCCATTGTGCCTCTGTCCCGGAAATATCCCGGATCGATGGATCTGAGAAGCACGGCCTTGGTTTTCGCCGCGGAAGCCGCTATTCCCATGCCGTCGGTTTCGTGGAAAGCGCCGCGGACTCCGGCGACCGAAAGAAGCGCCGCCCTGCCCTTCTCGACCGAAAGCTCATCGAGAACAGCTGGCAATGCGATCTGCAAGTGATACGTCTTTGTTTCCATGTAGCGGTTGGTGATTCCCTGGATCATGCCATTCGATACTACCAGCACGAGCACAAGAGGTATCAGGCTTATTCCGATGCCCAGGATTGCGCCTCGCATGCCGCTACTCTGGGTTTGCTTGCCACGCGAAGACCTGGCCGACTTTCCGGCAAGGAGTTGCTTTGCAATGAAAAATGAGGGTCCGCTCTTCATCGCTTCTGGAGCCTCCCCTCGGAAAGGAGATACTTATCGTCGGCTGAAGCCGCGAAATCCGCGTTGTGGGTTGCAACGAGAAGAGTAGCGCCAGTCATGGCCGGAAGCTCGAAGAGCAGCTGGCGTATCGATTCCGCATTGGCGAAATCGAGATTGCCAGTGGGCTCGTCGGCAAGAAGCACGCGCGGCGAGTTTATAAGGGCGCGCGCAATGGCTGTCCTTTGCCTTTCTCCCCCCGAAAGCTCGGAGGGGAAATGCTCCTTCCTGTCTGCGAGCCCTACTTTCTCAAGAAGTTCCTCGGCCCTTCCCCATGCTTCCTTTCGGACCATCCCGTTCATGTAGGCAGGAAGAGCTACATTCTCCAGCGCGCTGAAATCTTTCAAAAGGTAATGGAATTGGAACACAAAGCCAACACAGCTGCTCCGGAACTGGGGCAGGTCCTTTTCAGAAAGCTTGCCTAGTGCGTTGCCGCCAACAAGAACCTCGCCGGCATCAAAACGCTCGAGGCCACCCAGGATGGCCAGTAGCGTGCTCTTGCCAGATCCGCTTGAGCCCATGATTGAACATGATCTGCCTTGCGGGACTTCGAGATCCAAAGCCCGAAGGACCTCAAGGTTTTCGGCTTCGCTGGTAAAAGTCTTTGTGAGCCCGATACACTGGATGGCAGGCATTTCATTCATTCCTGAGCACCTCGAATGGTTTTGATTCTGAAACGCGGCTAGACGCGAGAACTGCAGAAATTCCAGTGGAAGCGATGGCCATGCAAGCGATGAAAATCACCTCGCCCAGGGAAATATCTACCGGCACCTTGTTGATATAAAAATAGGCCGGAGAGAAAAGCCGGTAATCGCCACCGGCGTTGCCTAATCCCAATGACTGGAAGAAGATGCTGAGGCCCTTCAGCGCAGAGGAAATTCCATCCAGTATCGCATTCAGGTTAGATGTCACCGTGATTCCTGCTGCCATTCCTACGATCGCTCCCACGAGGCCGATGGCAAATCCCTCCGAAGCGAATATTCTCCGTATGTCTCCATTGGAAGCCCCCAGAGCCTTGAGCGTGGCTATGTCGGTATGTTTCATGGCGATTGTCCTCCGCAACGAATGATAGACATTTATTGCCACGACCATGAAAATCAGGCTTACAAGGAGTAACATGATGGTCTTTTCCGTCCTGAGCGCACCAAAAAAGCCGCGGTTGTACTCGCGCCAGGTCGTTAACGAATAAGCATCCCCTGGCAAAGCCTTCTTTATGCGTTCGCCCATGGCGTAATCATCGAAACGATTTGCAAGTTTGATACCTATGACGGGGGAACTGGCAGCAAAAGCCTTTTCAAGCCCGGAGGAAGCCGGCTGACCTACAAACCCCATGCCGGAATCGAAATCGTAATAGCCGGAGACGAAGACAGGCCCGGCGCTTATCTCGGCTGACATCGTCGTAACGCCTTCATCTTCGGTCTGCGAGATGCCCATTAGCCTGATCTCCTCACCTTCGGCTGCTCCCAGTTGTTCTGCTGCTTCCTTTCCTAAAATGATCGATTCCTGGTTGGGAAATTCTGAATCGACCGGAAGGCCGAGCGCCCGCACGAGCTCGGGATCAGCCTTTTGACTGCCGGAAGGCATGGAGCGCAGCGTGATGGCCACCGGTCTGGCCGATGGTCCGACCGCAATTACCTGGCATTCCCTGAATATCACGGCCGATGCGACTCCGGGCATGGAGCGCAGGGATGCAAGCAGTTCCTCTGTGCTTTTGGAAGTCGCAGAATCCCTGGGAAGCTCGATCCTGACATGGAAGCTCGATATTTCGAGGATCGAATTTATGTAGCTGTTCTGGAGCCCGCCCATGACCCCAATTACGACTATGAGAGCCATCACGCCTACTGCAATTCCAAGACTCGCGAGAAGCGCCCTGCTTTGCGAGGCGCGGCGTTTGGCGGAGAATCCCCAACGCCTGGCCGTGAAAACCAGTGATTGAAAGGTCACGTGCTTCAGAGCCCTATGAGTTCATCGAGGAATTGCCCCGAAGAGAAAGGCTCGAAATCCGAATATCTTTCTCCTGTCCCCAGGAACATAGTCGAAAGATTGTACTCCCTGGCAAGACTCAGAATCATGCCTCCCTTGGCGGTAGAATCATACTTGCTCAATATGACGCCATCAATGGCGACAGCGCCATTGAAGATTTCGGCTTGCCGCATGCCATTCTGC
>JAJFUL010000225.1 GCA_021372425.1 Spirochaetaceae bacterium | reverse complement strand
GGCCGAAGCCACCCGGCTGAACGCAGAGTGGCTGGATGTTGCCGGGGAGCTCGCCGAAACCGGAGACGAAGTCTGAACGCCTACTTCGATGCGGGCTTGGGTAATTTGGCCAGGACTTTTTCAGCCAGAATCTTCCAGGTCTGGGGTAGCGACTCGCCGCCTGCGGCCGAGTATCGCTCGAGTACGGCCTGGAAACCTGCGCGTGCTTTTTCATAATGACCCTGCTTGTATTCTATAAAGGCCAGTTCATAGGTCGCCGCCACCGTCAGCTCAGGATCGTTGGGAAAACGCTCCAGTAGGGCATTGTAATAGTATTGAGCGCCCTTCCAGTCATAGACATCAGAACGCTCCTGGGCTTTCTGCACAAGCTCGGCACTTGTGATCTCCGCGGGGATGGGAGGGAGCTTGGTGGCGCACGAAGTCGCCATAATCGTGGCCAGGAGAAGGACGAAGACAAGGAATCTTCTGGCAACTCCGGTTTTTTTACTCTGATTTTCTGTATATTTATTGCATTTTTCGTCCATAGTCTCCCCTTTGTCTATTTGATTATGCTATACTTCGCCGAATCCGGTCAATCACGATAAGGTGTAGCAATGCTGGCAGTATTCATCAATGCAGGGGCTATAATCATTGGCTCCCTCATCGGCCTTCTCCTGAAGAAAGGCATTTCGGAAAAATTCCAGAAAACCATCTATTCCGCCGCGGGGCTCATTTCGCTGGTCATCGGAATACAGATGGCCATCAAGACCAGCCATTTTCTCGCCTTCGCAATCGCGCTCATCATTGGCGGGCTCATCGGTACCCTGCTCAATATCGAAGGCGCGGTCCTCAATTTTGGCGAGCTGCTGAAGCGGCGCTTTGCCAGGAACAGCGATGGCTCCACTTTTGCCGAGGGCTTTCTTAACGGCTCCGTGCTTTTCTGTTCAGGCGCCATGGCTATCGTCGGGTCCTTCAAGGCCGGCACTGCGGGCGATTATTCAATCATACTAACAAAAAGCGTGCTCGATGGTTTCATCTCAATAATATTCGCCGGGGCTATGGGACCCGGGGTTATATTTTCGGCCCTGTCCGTCATCTTGTACCAGGGAGCGCTGACGCTCATATCCGTCTGGGCAAAGCCTTATGTGACCGACCTCATGCTCCAGGAACTTACGGGAATTGGAGGCGCGCTCGTCATCATGATTGGGCTTGGCCTGCTGGATATCAAGAAATTCAGAACGGGCGACTTTCTTCCAGCGCTCATAATAACCGTGCTGCTTGTGCTTGCAATGCCATATGTACCATTTCTATAATTAAATGTAATGAAAAAAGACGGGGACCGACGCTTCATCTATACAAGATATGTCGATGAGGCCGGCGCATGGTATGCCCTCGACAATGCGGGCATCATCATGCCACCGGTCTCCGATAGCGTGAGTACAAGCCTCTTCCGGCTCGAAATGCTGCTTGATGCGCCCATTGAAAGGGAAACCATGAACAAGGCGCTTGCCGATACCGCGAACCGGTTTCCCTACTTCAACGTGCGCTTAAGGCGCGGCTTTTTCTGGTACTACTTTGAACAGCGAAAAGCTTCGCCCCTGCTCTATGATGATTCCAAATATCCCAGCCAGGACTGGAACATAAACAGGCGGGACACCGGACTCATCCGCGTCCGGATGAGAGAGAACAGAATCGCCATCGAATGCTCGCACGCGCTGAGCGACGGGAGCGGCGCGCTTTCCTTTCTCAAGACGCTGGTGACGAGGTATTTTGCGCTTCAGGGCATAGAGCCGGGCTCAGAACTGGGCAAGGCTCCCTTCGAGGATATCCTGCCTGTCGATCGCCTGCCCTCCAGCGAGGAATCCGAAGACGGCTATCAGCGTTATCTGCTGAAAGGATACCCTTCTCCCGGGAAGGAACCAAAGGCCTGGCATATCGAATCAGACCTGATGCCCATGGGCCATTACCGAGTCATCATCGGAACCCTGCCTCTGAAGGATGCCCTCCTGGCGGCGCGAGAGCGGGGCGTGACCCTGACGGAACTTTTGGCTGCCGTCTACCTTTACGCGCTGCAGGCGATGTGGCATGCGCGACAGGCGGAGCAGGCAGGAAGGTCGCCAAAGAGCCGGCTGCTCAGCCTCGAGATTCCGGTCAATCTCCGCAAATTCTTTCCAACCAGGACAAACAGGAATTTTTCCCTTTTCATCCTGTTGAAGGAAGACATGGGCCTCGGAATCCGGGATCTGGATGAACTGATCATGAGAACGCATTGCCAGATGAAGCTGGAGAATGATTCCAAGAGCATCCAGCGACAGATTTCCCGAAATGCGGGGAGTGCGAGGAACATTGCAGTGCGGATGATTCCTCTCTTCATGAAGGACTTCTTTGCACGGATGCTGTATGCGTCCTATGGCGAGACCACCTTGAGCGGTTTTCTTTCGAATCTGGGGCCTGTCTCGATGCCGCCAGCCATCGTGCCCCATGTGCAGGGGATCAATTTTTTCCCTGCCCCAAGCGCGACGACCCTCACCAATGCCTCGGTCGTCTCATGGAACGATGATCTATCAATAAGTTTCGGAAGCCTGGCCGAATCGAGGGAGCTCGAGAGGCTTTTTTTCACGACCTTGCGGGAGCTGGGCCTTCCGGTTACCATCTTGAGTCGTGAACAGGAGGAGTAGCAATGCCATATTGCCCTGATTGCGGCGTGGAAATCGGGCATGTCGGTGCATGCCCTCTTTGCGGGGCGAAGAATCCCAATGCTGCTTCGGCGAAGGAAGCCGGTGGCAAGGAGAAGGACAAGCTTGCGACCTCCTATTTTCTGGAAGGCGCGTCGAGCGATGAATCCTTCACCCCCTTGGAGCAGAAGAAGATAACCTGGGAAGTCATATCCATAGCCTGCGCCATTGCCATCGGGGCGCTTGGCGCAATCAACCTGCTCCTGGAGAACCGCTTCAGCTGGTCGCTTTATCCGATCTCGACACTCACTTTTGCCTGGATGATTTCGACTGCATTCCTGATGCTGGACAGACAACATTTGCTACGCGACCTGCTTCTGGCCTTTGCGGCTCCCCTCTACTTCCTGGCTCTCGGCGCGATAGCAGGCAATCCGGCTTGGGCGCTCGACGTTGCCGTCCCGCTGGCCTTTTTTATCGAGGCGGTCGTTAGGGCTTTCGTGTATCTCGCAGCGAAGGCCAGGCGCAAGGGGCTCAATCTGATAGCCCACGGCCTGACCGGGGTCGCGCTCATCTGCGTGGTGACCGAATTGCTCCTCGACTATTACTTCACGGGGCGCATACAGTTGGGGTGGTCGGCCATTGTCTCTATTTCGCTGATTCCCGTGGCTGGCTTTCTGCTTTACCTGCATTACAGGGTGGCCAAGGCGACCAACCTGCACAGGCTGTTCAGGTTGTAGACATAGTGCAGGCACAGCCCCGGACCGCCTGGCGGGTCTCTTCTGTCTATTGACATTTTTTGCAGTTTTTTGTAAAGTATTACCCACACGACGCAGGGTAGAGCAGTTGGCAGCTCGTCGGGCTCATAACCCGGAGGTCGCAGGTTCGAGTCCTGCCCCTGCTAGAGTAAAAATAGGCTTCCGAAAGGGAGCCTTTTTTATTGCTTAAACCCCTTTATTTGCAGTACTTCCGTGATTCACCCACTATATTCATTCTTTACTATCTTTGATGTCTTTTGAGTCCTTTTTACACATTTTTGTAGACATATTGTAGACCGGATTGTATAATTATGGTGAAGGAAGGGCCGATGAGTGTCAAAATTAGGGCTAAGAGAAATCGACTATATCTTGACATTTACTGGAAGGGTTCGCGTATATGGGAAACCACTGGTATAACCATTACCGGCAACAAACTTACTGACAAAGAAGCATGGCGGCTGGCGGAAATAGTGCGGGCGCGCCGCGAACAGCAGATAGTCGCCGGAGAGTACGACCTTCAGGATATTGTTGCGGGGAAACAGGGACTTGTGCAGTACGCCGAAAAGCTGGCGGCGAAACAGGCGAAGAAGAATCCGCTTCCCAAATCCTTGCGCTACCTTGCGCCCTTTGCGGAGAATATATCCATTGGTGCGGTCAATGAACGCTGGCTTGAACACTACCGACAACACCTGCTGGAACAACCCGCCTTATCGAGCGCTACGGCGCAAAAATACTTTTCAGCGGTAAAATTCGTTCTCCATGAAGCGGTACGGGACAGGATAATCATTCGAGACCCGACGGAAAGCGTGAAGGGCATAAACGTACCAGAGCCGGAGACGGTTCACCTTACGCTTTCAGAAATACAAAAGCTGGCGCTGACGCCGATAAGCGGGGCGCTTGGTGGGGAAGTGAGGAACGCATTCCTGTTTGCCTGTTACACTGGCTTGAGAATTAGCGACCTGCGCGGCTTGAAGTGGGGAAATATCGAACGCGAGCCGGGACTGTCGCTGACAATGCGGCAGCAGAAAACGAGGGCGCTTGTGACGGTGCCGCTTTCTCAATCGGCATGGCAGATAATCGACGACAAGCGCCTGCATCATGCTGACGAGTCCGTGTTCCCGCACCTTGCGACCACCAATACAAGCACGAATCAGTACCTTGTGGAATGGGCGAAGAAGGCCGGTATTGAGAAGCAATTAGGCTGGCATGTGGCCCGAAGGACGTTCGGGACGCTGGCGTTGCAGAATGGCGGCGACCTGAAGACCGTCTCCGCCTTGTTGGGACACAAGAAGCTGACGCATACGGCGCGCTACCTGAAGACTGACGACGAGACGAAGAAGCGAGTCATCGACGCGATACCCGCAATTGAACTGGAACATAAGCCTGATATAGTCCCGATAGGCAAAGCATCCGGGGGAAGGCGCTTGATTATTCACTCATGACTGCAAACTAGTGCCCAATTATTTGAGATAAAATAACTTACATACACTTCTGCCATAGTCACACCCAAAACCCTAGTATATAGGTATGGGCAAAGAAGTAGATAAATCGACAACAAAAATGCGA
>JAJFUL010000213.1 GCA_021372425.1 Spirochaetaceae bacterium | reverse complement strand
GACTACATCATGGCCGCCCGGGCACGCGGAATCCCCGAAAACCAGGTACTCTTTGGCCACACTCTGCGCACGGCCGCGCCTCCCATCCTGACCATGTCCATTCTCTCCCTGCTCTCCTCCATTTCGGGCGCGATCATTTTTGAAGGCATTTTCTCCTGGCCAGGCCTCGGCAACCTCTACTGGATAGCCGTCCAACAGAACGACATTCCTGTCCTCATGGGTGATCTGGCCATCACAACAGGGGTTTACCAGATTGGACTCATAATCCTGGACCTCACCTACGGTTTCATGGATCCGCGAATCAAGGTAGGAGGCAAGGCATGAGCTCAGGCGATACAAAATTCAAGCTGTCAGAATTCTGGAATGAATTCAAAAAGGAAAAATCCGGCATCGTCGGGCTCGTCATTCTCCTTCTGTGTCTGCTTGTCGTGATATTCGAGCCGCTGATTCTGCCATGGAAAGAAGCCAATTCAAAGTGGCGGGACATCAACTACTGGCAGGACAATCCGGCCAGCGCACCTCCTGAGTGGACCAATGTCTTCTCAAAGCAGAAAGCTCCGGTAACCCAGCGGATTACCAAAGGAAAACGCGAGGAAGTCGAGCTGGAAGGCGGCGCGAAGATGGTCACCTACACGCTGGATTACAACTATACGGCAGACAAGGCCCCGCTCGACGTGATATTCCATATTTCCGGCACAGGCGATATTCCGCTCACGGTATCAATCGAGCGCCCGGATGGCCTTCAGGTCGAGCTTTTCCAGCGTTTCGAGCAGGGACTTTCGAACCAGGACATCCGCATTTCCGTCGATAATGACGGGCGCGAGGCGGCCTTTGCCTTCATCAAGCAATACGAGTCCGAGCTTGCGCTCGAGGATTATTCGAGCACGAGCCTGAGGACGGGGGACATCCTGTTCAGTATTGCCCAGACGGGTATGGCAAAAGAATTCAAGCCACTTAAAGGTACGTACAAACTCATCGCGCAGGCGATGATCCTCGATCCGGCCAACATGGACATCAGCGATCCTTACGTCGTGGTCACTGGATCAGTTTCGGGTATCCTGGGGACCGACGATTCTAAGCGCGACCTGGCGTCCGGGCTGATTGCGGGCATGAAATGGGCCCTGATGATCGGCTTCCTGACCTCCATTGTATCGGTCCTGATCGGCGTTCTCTACGGGATTATTTCGGCCTATTTCGGCGGCAAGGTCGATTCTGTCATGATGTTTATCTACCAGATAGTCAACTCGATCCCCGTCCTGCCGGTACTCATCGTAATTTCGGCCATTTTCAAGCCAAACATCTATACGCTGATTCTCGTCATGATCATTTTCTTCTGGACCGGCTCCGTCATGACCGTCCGCTCGATGGCGCTGCAGATCAAGGAAGAGACATACATCGAGGCCGCAAAGGCCCTTGGAGCCACCAACAGAAGAATCATTTTCAGGCATATGGTGCCGCTGCTCATTCCTTACAGCTTCGCTTCGATGGCGCTGTCGGTCCCGAGCGCGATCGTCTACGAGTCGTCCGTGAGCCTGCTGGGCTTAGGCGATGCCACGATCGTGACCTGGGGACAGATATTGCACGATGCCATGCAGGGCGCCGCCGTGCTGAAAGGCCTGTGGTGGTGGGTCATTCCCCCGGGACTCGCCATAGCCGCCATGGGAATGACTTTCGCCTTCATTGGCTTCTCGATGGACAAGATACTCCATCCAAAGCTCCAGACGAGGTGAGCATATGGAAAAACTACTCAATGTTGAAAACTTGAAGATGCACTATTTCACCTCGAAGGGGGCGGTCAGGGCGATCGATGATATCAGTTTTGACTTGCTAGTGGGCGAAACGCTCGGTCTGGTGGGTGAGTCAGGCTGCGGCAAGACCAGCCTGGCTACCTCCATCCTGCGAATGCCTTCGCCGCCGGGACGCTATGTCTCCGGCAGGATCATGGTGGAGGGACGAGACATCATCCCCTTGCCGGAAAAGGAAATACGCAAAAATATCCGCTGGGAGAAGATTTCGATGGTCTTCCAGGGGGCAATGAACTGCCTCACGCCAGTCTACACGATCGGCAAGCAGATGCTGGAAACGTTGAACGTACACAAAGAGATGCCTAAGCCCGAGGCAGAAGCGCTGGTAAAGGAATATCTGGGCTATGTCGGCCTGCCTCCCGAGATCATGGGGCGCTACCCGCACGAGCTGTCCGGCGGCATGAAACAGCGCGCGGTCATCGCGACGGCGTTGTTCCTTAAGCCCTCGATTGTCATCCTGGATGAGCCGACGACCGCACTGGATGTCATCGTGCAGGCGCAGATAATCAGTCTGCTCAAGAAGCTGAAGGCGCAGTTCAACCTGTCTTTCATCTTCATCACGCACGATTTGGCCCTGGAAGCCGAAGTGGCCGACAGGATTTGTGTCATGTATGCCGGAAAGATCGTGGAACTGGGCTTAAACGGGCAGATTTTCGGAGCGCAGGGGCCGGCTCATCCTTATACCGAGAGACTGCTGGCTGCCACGCCTAGGCTGTTTCAGAAGGTCGAGAAGCTGCATTTCATACCGGGAACGCCGCCGGACCTCATCGAGCCACCCTTGGGCTGCCGCTTCAATCCTCGCTGCAACAAGGCCATTCCACGGTGTCGCGAAGAAGAACCGCCGCTCGCGGAAATCGAGCCTGGACACATGGCAGCCTGCTGGCTGTGCAATCGGTGATGGGGAGGATTAATCCATGGCAGATGTAATAGTGCACATCGAAGGTCTCAAGAAATACTTCGAGCCTCACCAGAGCCTAATCCAGTCGATTGGAAAAAGCGGGCCCAAAAAAGTGATAAAGGCTGTCGATTCAATTTCATTCGACATAGTGCGGGGCGAAATATTCGGGCTGATCGGCGAATCGGGGTCAGGCAAAACCACTACCGGCAAGCTCGTCATGAAGCTGCTCGATCCGACCGAAGGCGTGATCGAGTTCAACAACGAGGACGTGACAAAGCTGGACAAGGCTGGCGTCATCGAATACCGCAGGAAAGTCCAGATGATTTTCCAGGACCCCTATGCCTCGATGAACCCGCGCTTCAAGATACGCGACGTCCTGGAGGAGCCACTTATAATCCACAAGATCGGCTCTTCGTTCGACGAGAGGCAGAAGCTCATCATCAAGGCGCTGGAAGAGGTCAAGATGATGCCGGCCGAGGAGTTCATGGGCCGGTACCCGCACATGCTTTCGGGTGGCCAGCGGCAACGCGTGGCCACGGCACGGACTCTTATCCTGAACCCGAGTCTTCTTGTAGCCGACGAGCCTGTCTCGATGATTGACTTGTCCACCCGCGCCGAAATCCTCGCCATGATGAAGGATGTGCAGGAGGACCTGGGCCTCAGCTATCTCTACATCACCCACGATCTGTCCACGGCGCGGTACTTCACCGACCGGATCGCCGTCATGTACCTGGGGCGCATCGTGGAGATGGGGCTGGCTGACGATATCATCGACAACCCGCTGCATCCGTACACACAGGCGCTCATCCAGGCAGTGCCGGAACCCAATGCGGGCAATGTGGGCGTAGTCAAGGAACTGCCCATCTTCGGCGAGATTCCCAGCCCGGCGAACATCCCCTCAGGATGCCGTTTCCATACGCGCTGCCCCTATGCCAAGCCTGAGTGCGAAAATGAGGCTGAACCGGAACTTATGCCGGCCGGCAACGGGCACTTCCACGCATGCAGGCGCTGGGACCAGATAAAGCGGGCCCTATAGGCCCGCCACGTGAATCTGCACAGCGGGGAAGCCAGCCGGATTGCGCGTTCCGGACATGGGCTGCCCTTCTCATCGACGCCTTGCGGCGTTATGCTTTTGTCATGACAGTATCAAACAGGCGGCGCGCCGGAAGACCGGCGCGCCGCATTCTCGATACACTGGTATTTTGGTGCCTCTTTTCCATAGCCACAGCCTGCCCAGCCTTCGCTGACGCGACAAAGGGCGCAGCACAGGGAGCCTTTCTCGTCGGCACCGAACGAGGCCTGTACCAAGCCCTGCCCGGCCAGGGCGCGTCACCGGATCAATCCGGGTTCAGCTTCCGGAAACTTTGGGACCAAGGCGAAGTGCGGGCGATTGTCCCTGCTCCCTATGGCTGGTTTTTCATCACATCGAAGGGAATCCTGTTCAGCAGCGACCTTTCGGTTTTCGAAAACCGCTCGCTCGGCCTGCCGACACGGACGCTCGTCTCGGTGAGCCAGGAAGGGATCATGCCCCGCAGGGAAGCGCTGGAAATCAAGGCGCTCGCCGTGGACCCGGGCAGACAGGGCAGGATCGCGGCATGTACCGCCAGCGAAGTCTTCCTGAGCGAAAACAGGGGCTTAAGCTGGGTTTCGCTGGGAAGCCCCTCGGCGAGCCCAGGCATAAAGGCGCTCGCTTTTGCACCCCTCAGGAGCGCGGATATGGCTCTGGATTACAGCGCAAATGGCACGGCAAGCAGCGATGCCACAGCCGACAAGGGCCATAGCTCCGTCAAGTCCGCCTCCTGGGCCCTCTGGCTTTCACATTCCATCAAGGGCGTGTTCACAAGGACATTCGACGAGGCGGCCGCTTCAACAGCAGGTTCAACGAGTAGCAGCGAGGCGAAGGGCGCCCCGTCATCCAACGGTCAAAGCGGATGGGTAGCACAGTCTGCCAAGCTCCCGCATGTTTTTGGCAGCAATGTTCAGGAAGTCTCCGGCTTCGCCCTTTTCCCAGGCCAGAGTGGCTCGCCTGGCGCTCCGTCCGAGCCTGTCCTGCTGGCAGGCCTGAGCTTCCTGGGTAGATTCTATCGCTTTGACCAGGCCAGCCGCAGCTTTGTCGAGGTCTATTCAGATGGAGGAGATTTCGGCATTGCAGAATCGCTTCAGCATGCCGCAGGAAATGTCGGTTACTGCATGGGCCGCGGCCTTGTCCATTCCTTCTCCTTCGACCCAAAATCAGGCAAGGCGAGCTTGATAGCCAGCGAGGCGCTCACGACACTGCTGAAAAACGCGATGGCTGCTGCTGCCGTGGCTGACAGCGGTCTGGCCGGACAAGTTCTCTGTGCAGGCTTCCCCGAAGGCTCTCTTAAAGAGGCTAACAATTCTTTTTCATTGAATGAATTATGGCTCCTGCAAGAACAAGACCCTGCCGCCGGCTCTCTTGCCACGGAGGCCATTGATGCCGGCTTGTCCGAAAAAAAGGCAAGATCGGAATTGGCCAATGGGAAAAATTGCATCTACTTGCAGACGGGCTTTGTCGTCGACCCGCAATCGCGGGAAAAATATTTCGACCTGATGGCCCAGCTCGGCATCAATGGCCTCGTCATCGACATGAAAGACGATGAAGGGCGGCTCAGGTTCGATCCTGAGTCTGAAATGCTCAGGGAAATGGGCAGCGCCGGCGACACCCTCGACTTGGAAGCTTTCGCACTGGAAGCGAAAGCCCGGGGCATCTATCTCATTGCGCGGATCGTCGTTTTCAAGGACGCAAGCCTCTACCGCTGGAATGGAGGGATGCTCGCTGTCAGGAACAAGACGACAGGTTCGACCTGGCAGGGAACCAAGGCCGATGGCAGCCCTATCCAGGAACTATGGGTCGATCCTTATGCCAGCGATGTCTGGACCTACAACGTGGAAATCGCAAAGGAAGTGGTCGGGCGGGGCTTCGATGAAATCCAGTTCGATTATATCCGTTTCCCCACCGACGGAGAGAATATCGGCGTGATCGATTTTCCCCACAAACTGCCGGGCATGACCCAGGAGACTGCGCTCGAATCTTTCCTGCGTTGCGCCAGGCAGGCGATCGCTGCACCAATCAGCATCGACATCTATGGGTCGAACGGCTGGTACAGGTCGGGATCGCGCACCGGCCAGGATGTCGAGATGCTGTCAAACTATGTCGATGTCATCTGTCCAATGCTGTATCCCTCCCATTTCGAGCAGGATTTTCTGGCCTATGCGCCGCCCGAAATGCGCCCTTACCGGATTTACAGGATCGGAACGCTGCGCAATCAGGCGATCGCAAGGAACAAGGTGCTGATCCGGCCTTATGTCCAGGCCTTCTATCTCAATGTCAGCTATGACCAGGCTTATTACGGGATCGAATATGTCCAGAAGGAAATCCGCGGCGTAAAGGATGGCGCGAATCAGGGCATGATCTTCTGGAACAACTCGGGGCGCTACACCGATCTGCTCCCGCTTGAATGAAGGCTGTCTGCAAATAGTCTGCAAATAAGGCGCTTTCATTTTGCCGAATCCCATCGTATGATATCTCTATGTCCAGCCAGAAAAGGCAAAGCCGCCTGACGGCTCAGCAGAAAAGTGTACTGATATGGGGTCTTGTGGCGCTCCTGGTCTGCGCAGCCATGAACATCTACTTCTACTCGCTCGAAGGCGCAAGAGGCTTCTACCTCTGGTACAACACGCGCATGCTGCGATCGCTCATCCTGATGGGGCTGATCCCCATCGGTCTCGCGCTCCTCACCTTCCCTCTCGAGAAACTGAAGTCGAAGCTCCCATCCAGGATCCTTCGATGGGTGTCGATCGTGGCTTCCGCGGTCGTCACCCTGATATCGGTCGGCCTACTGGCTTTCCTGATCATCGCGCCGAGATCGGGCACCATCGAACCGGCAAAGCTTAACCTTATCGATCCTTCAAAGGGGATAATTGCGCAGGCCACCCAGACGCAAGCCTCCATTAGCAGTCCTCAGTGGCAAGGCGCGACGACTGGGCAGGACGAGCAGCCATTGCTGCGGCTCAGCATCTCTTCTGATGCGCACTGGGGCGTCTCCACTTCAAACGCCAGCGCGAGAACCGAGATCCTGCAGGGCATTGCGGCCCACAACCCCGATGCCTTTTTCTTGCTTGGTGACATAGTGGAAAATGGCTCGCAGTCGGTTTCCTGGAACCAGGCGCTGGGAGATCTCGAGGCATTGATACCGAGGGTTCCGATACGCCCTGTCATGGGAAATCACGACGCCCTCCTGGGCGGCCAATATGCCTACAAAAAAATATTCTTCCCCAAGGGTTTCTCGAGCAATTCAGGTTCGCCCTATTACTATTCCATCGATGCGGGTGCAGCGCAGATCATCGTGCTCGACATGCTCTGGGGCACGGAACAATTCGGCAAGCGGCAAAAAGACTGGCTCGAAAAAACTTTGCAGGCGGCAGATCCCTCGAAGCCTGTCATTGTCCTGTCACATTGCTATTATTACGGGTCAGGATATGACGACCCCACGTGGGGCCAGCCCTGGTACGACCATTACCAGACAATACCGGCGGTCGTGCCGCTTTTCGAGAAATATGGGGTCGACCTTGTGGTCTCAGGCCACAATCACTATCAGGAATACCTTGAGCATAACGGCGTTCACTATGCGATCATTGGCGCCATGGGCGGCATCAGCGATCCGCCTCCAACCTACTTCTCGCCTGCGTCCAAATGGATGGCAGTGGCGACCTTTGGCTGGCTCGATCTGGATGTTACAAGGACAGAGCTAATCCTCAGCTTCAGGAATGAAAAGGGCGAGCTCATCCATGAGGAAAGAATCGCCTTCAGGCGGCAATGATTAAAAGCCTAGGCTTTCCGTCACGATTATCACGGTAAAATCAGAAAGACTTGGCTTGCGCCGCAGAACCTGGTAGATGCGGCATATTCGCTGCGGGCTGTCGCAGTCCATGCACTGGCCGGTCTTCGTGCAGGGAGTCTCCTTGCCAAGGCGTTTGCAGTTCATTGGGGATGCTGTGGCCTTTATGCGGGCCCAGCCCTCCTGCTCATCAGCCACGATCTTGTTGGCACCGACCACGACCAGCGTTTTCCCAGGCCCGAAGGTCAGGGCCGCCACCCGGTTGCCGGTCCCGTCGACATTTAGCAACTCGCCTTTCAAGGTAAGCGCATTCACACTTGAAATGAAGACATCGCAGGTCAGCTCGCCCCGCAGAACCTTTCGCTTCTCCTCCACACCGAGGCCGGGGGCGTTGTGATCCAGCAGCGTGGCGCCGACCGCCGCGGCCTTTTCCTGGATGCCCAGCGCGCGGACCGTCATCGAGCCACCGAAGCCCACCGAAATGCCGGGCTTTATGAAGTGCATGACCAGGTCTGCCGCATCCGCGGCGGTCGGCGCGATCACTGCATCGAATCCATTTTTCTGAAGCGCCTGGCGGGCGCGCTCGGCCCGGGTGGCATATGACCAACTCTCAACTTCAAGCATTGCACTTCCCCCTCGCCGTAAAGTCTAGCACAAAGGGAGTATGGGCAAAAAGGCAGGCAACAGGGTTGCTGACTAAAAAGCAGATGCTAAGGCAACGCCTGCATCATCGCCGCAACATCCGCCTGCGGGTCGCTGATCCCTTTCAAACCGAATTTCTCGACAAGGACCGTCGCGACAGCAGGAGACAGGAAGCCCGGCAGGCTGGGCCCCAGCCTGATGTTCCTGAATCCAAGGTACAGCAGGGCTTCCAGGACAAGCACGGCCTTCTGCTCGTACCAGGCGATATCGAAGGAAAGCGGCAGCTGGTTGACATCCTCGAGTTTAAAAATCTCCTTTAGCTTGAGTGCTATGAGGGCGAGCGAGTAGGAATCGTTGCACTGTCCTGCATCCAGGACGCGCGGAATACCGCCAATGTCGCCAAGGTCAAGCTTGTTGTACCGGTATTTTGCACAGCCCGCAGTCAGAATGATGGTGTCCTTGGGCAATTCCAGAGCTACCTGCCTATAGTAATCCCGCGACGGCTGCCTGCCGTCGCAGCCTGCCATGACGACGAAGCGCTTAATCGCGCCGGACTTGACCGCTTCCACAATCTTGTCAGCCAAGGCGAAGACCTGATCGTGCGCGAAACCGCCGATGATCTCTCCATTCTCGAGTTCCTTTGGCGGCTGGCAGGTCCTGGCCATCGCGATCAGGGCGGAGAAATTCTTCATTTTCCCTGGCTCGCGGTCAGGTATGTGTACGCAGCCGTCGAATCCAACGACGCCGGTAGTAAAGACGCGGCTCCTGTAGCTATCCTTTGGAGGTACCAGGCAGTTCGAGGTGAGCAGGATCGGGCCGCCAAAGCTGTCAAAGTCGTTCCCCTGGCTCCACCAGGATCCACCATAATTGCCATAGAGGTTGTCGTATTTTTCAAAGAAAGGATAGTAATGCGCTGGCAGCATTTCGCCGTGCGTATATACATCGATGCCGCTTCCCCTGGTTTGTTCGAGAAGGTCGTGCAAATCGACAAGATCGTGCCCCGAAATAAGGATGCCGGGTCGCTTGCCAACGCCGGTCTTGACCCTCGTGATCCGGGGCTTGCCATAGGCTCCGGTATTGGCGGAATCGAGCAGGGCCATCGCAGAGACCCCATATTTGCCCGTCTCCAGCACGAGGGCGGTGAGCTGGTCCGCGGAAAGGCTGTCATCGGTGAGATCCCTGAGAGCCCTCAACATGAAGACAAAGACTTCTTCGGACTTCTTCCCGATGGCATAGGCATGCTCGACATAGGCCGAAATACCTTTGAGCCCATAGAGGACGAGAGATCGCAGTGCCCTGACGTCCTCGTTCCCGACTTCCATCCAGCCGCCCAAATCGCCGGCTGCGGCCACCTTGACTTCGTCCAAGTCTGCGGCTTTCCACGTCGCCTGCCCCGGCAGGTTGGCCGGAGCTGCGCCCCCAGCATCGATATAGCGCGCCTTCAGCCCGTCCCTGATCCCGAGTCCTTCGAGGATCCATCGCTCGAAATCGCCAGCGGAAAAATTGGCGTTCGTTATTGTGGCAAAGAGCATGCGGTCCACGAAGAAGGCCGTAGATTCATCATATATCCCTTTCCCGTACGCCAGAGTACCCCAGACGCCGATTCCCTTGCAGACATAAAGCAGAAGATCCTGGAGATTGGCGACCTCTGCTGTCTTGCCGCAGACTCCGCGCGCGAGATCGCAGCCCTTGTTCCTCATTGTTTCCTGACACTGATGGCAGAACATGTCGTTCCTCCTTGAAATATAATTTCTTGACGTACGGCCCAGCCGGGCCGGAGCGCCATACACATCTGTGGCTCAGGCGGGCCGGAGCGTTATCTCGGACAACCTCAAGCGTTCCCCTCGCGCGCAAAGCTGCGGGAAAGATCGGCAACCGTCGTTGTCGTGAGCGCAGCCTTCAGCTTCGCCTCGATGTCGTTGCACAGCGGCTTGAAGGCGCAGGTTTTAGTGATGCACACGGCGTGCTCGAAAAGGCAGTAGCGCGAAGGCAGAGGTCCGTCGAGGGCATCGAGCACCTCCATGCAGGTCATCTCGCAAGCCGGCCTTCTCAAGGAAAACCCGCCGCCGATTCCGCGCGTGGAAGCGATGATTCCCTTGCCCACAAGATTCTGCAGTATTTTGGCGAGATAAGTAGGCGACAGACCGAGACGCTCCGCCGCCACATTCGCAGCTATTGTTCCCCCGTTGCAGGCGGCGAGCGCGAGTGTATGGAGCGCAGCGCTCGTCCTGTCCGAAATCCCCACCACTCTGTCCATTTTGTCCGCCCCCTGCTTCGCCGAGCACAAGCTGTGTCTGTGCGCCTAAATCGGATATCTATATCCTATTTTAGCGCATCGCTCATTCTTGTCAAGATGGAACCGGTATTTTCTTTGCTTCGGGAGTGGATTTCATCCGGCAAAAACGGCGCGGCCACGGTTTCAGGCAAGGCCGTTTCGCCTTCGGCTGGACAAAGCCGCCGGAATGCGCATACAAAGGTAGGTGGGAGTATGGAAGAATGGACCACAATGCCATTGCAGCGTCGGTGCTCTCCAATGCGGAGATCGAGTTCTCGCGATCCGGGGGCCCTGGCGGGCAAAATGTCAACAAACTGAACACAAAGGTGACGGCCCGAATCGGCCTCGACAGCATCGAAGGCTTAAGTCCCGCCGAGATGCAGCTCGTCAAGATCAAACTGGCGAACAGGATCGCATCGACGGGAGAACTCGTGGTTCAGGTTCAAGAAGAACGAAGCCAGGGGATGAACAGAGAAATCGCCATAAAAAAGCTTGTCGCGCTCATCACCCGCGCGGCCAGGCGCAATCCGCCGCGCATACCCACAAAACCCACCCGCGCATCGCGCGAGCGAAAATTGGCTACCAAAAAAGTCCGCACACGGATAAAAACCAACAGGCGGCCACCCTCGATCGAATACTGAGGATCCACCGCCGATTCCGGCACCTACAGAACTCCAAGAATCTCTTTCGCGTGGTCGGTCGGATTCACCTTGGGGAACACCTTCACCACCATCCCGTTCCCGTCTATGACAAAGGTCGAACGGATGACACCCATGACCTTTTTCCCGTACATGGTTTTTTCGCCATAGGCGCCGTACGCCGAAAGCGCCTTTTTTTCGGGATCGGCGAGCAGGATGAACGGCAGCGAGTGCTTTTGCCGGAATTTAGAGTGCGACTGAGCGGAGTCGGGGCTGACGCCAACCACTTCAACGCCCTTTTCCCTGAACGCGGCGTAGCCGTCGCGGAAGCTGCAGGCCTCGGCCGTGCAGCCAGGCGTGTCATCTTTCGGATAAAAATACAAGACGAACTTTTTGCCCGCGAAGTCGGCCAGCGACCAAACCTTGCCGTCCGCATCTGCAAGCGAAAAATCGGGAGCCTTCATTCCTTCTGAAATCATGGCGCACCTCACGCTTCAACACTTTTCTCTTCCCATGGAAGAGATATGTCCAACATAATGAAATTTCACGTTTTGGGCCACGATAGCGCATATCGCGCATGCTCCTCCTGCCGTCGGACTTATATGGCGCAGGCTTACGTTAGTCAAGCTCGCTCGCGCCGGTGTAGAGCTCATAGTACCGGCCCTTCTTCTCGAGAAGGGACTCATGGTTGCCGAGCTCAATGATCTCGCCATGCTCCAAGACGGCTATCGTGTCTGCCCTTCGGACCGTGGAGAGTCG
>JAJFUL010000186.1 GCA_021372425.1 Spirochaetaceae bacterium | reverse complement strand
GAAGTACGGCAAGGACGCCGCCTTCTTCTGCACGAACGATGGCGAGACCGAGCCGCTGCTCAAGCAGCTGCTCACGTATGGCGGCATCTTCGTGGAAGCCGACCTGCCTTCGCCCCTCATGGGCTATCCAGGGGCTCTCGGACTCGACCTTTCCAAGGAAGCGGGCAATTTCCCCGCCATCCTGAAGAAAGTTGAATCTGCCATCGTCGCCAAGGGCGGAGCCGGAAGGTTCGGAACCTGGGCATTCTCCTATGGCTATACCTTGACCGCCGGCCTTGGCGAGTTCGCAAAGAACGTCATCGAAGGGAAGGCCAAGAAAGACAGCATGAAGGACGTATTCACTGCTCTCGCAAAATACACGCCGGGCGCAAAGTGGAATGGCGCCTACTACGTGGATCTGGGAACCGGCGTCCGCGCGAAGAATCATATTCTGATCTATATGGATACATACATTTTCGGAAAGGGATTCTTGCCGACGACGAATATCGAAGTTCCGGACAAGTACTACCACATCAAGATGAGCAAGTAGCTCTTCAAGGCAATTGGAACCATTCCACTTAAGGGAATGGCCCCATACACCGTGTTTTGTGAGGCACAAAAGCAGGAATTGCATTTTGCGTTGCACAGCTCAACTTCTCATCGCATTCCTTGCGCCCGGTGCGAGCCGGGCGCAAGGAATTTGTTTCTGGCGGGGGCTTGCCTATGCCGCTGTTTTTGATGTATTGATGGGTCTACCCTCTTCCTAAAGGGAAATCTTAGTAATTCAGGGATTATTATGGGACAAACAGGTCCTCTTCTATCGCTTAAGAACATTTCCAAGGATTTCTACGGAAATGTTGTCCTGCAAAATGTAGGTTTTGACCTTCATGAGGGAGAAATCCTCGGCCTAGTTGGTGAGAATGGGGCTGGCAAGACGACACTCATGAGCATTCTTTTTGGAATGCCCGTCATTGCAGAGACAGGTGGCTTTACCGGAACCATCGAGTTGAATGGGCAGGAGATGCATTTCGCGAGCCCCTTCGATGCGCTCGATGCTGGTTTAGGAATGGTACACCAGGAATTTAGTTTGATTCCTGGCTTTACAACAACCGAAAATATCGTCCTCAACAGGGAATCAATGAAACCGAGCATCCTCAACGACGCCTTTGGCGATCGTATGAGTACTCTCGACCGGCCTGAGATGAAAACGCGGGCCGTGGGGGCCATCAAAAAGCTCGGCGTAAAACTCGATCCTGACATGTTGGTTTCGGAAATGCCTGTCGGACACAAGCAGTTCACGGAAATTGCTCGTGAAATAAGCCGAAAAAACACAAAGATATTGATTCTGGATGAGCCAACCGCCGTCCTGACGGAAAGTGAAGCTCTCATATTGCTCGATTCGCTGAAGAAGCTGGCAAGAGAAGGCGTCGGAATCATCTTCATCTCGCACCGCCTGAGGGAAGTCGCCCAGATAGCCGACCAGATCGTCGTCCTGAGGGATGGCGTGGCAGTCAAGAATGTCCCTGCCGCCGGTGTGACAATAAAAGATATCGCCTCATGGATGGTTGGCCGCTCGATCTCGGGCGAAGCGGGTCCGCGCGAAGAAAGCCGGGCTCTCGAAGAAGAAATTTTCTCTGTTGAGCATCTCTGGGTCGACATGCCTGGCGAGTCGGTTCGCGATGTCGGTTTCTCGGTTAACAAAGGCGAGATTTTCGGCATTGGCGGTCTTGCGGGACAGGGCAAGCTCGGCATTCCCAATGGCATTATGGGGCTTTATCCCGCAGGCGGCACGGTACACCTCGAGGGCAAGGAAATTTCACTGAACAATCCCGCGGCCGCGCTGAAGGCGGGCATGTCCTTTGTTTCCGAAGACCGCCGTGGCGTCGGGCTTCTGCTCGATGAAAGCCTGGAATGGAATATTGCCTTTACGGCCATCCAGATCCATGGACAATACCTGAAGCCGGTATTGGGCGGGCTATTCACGCAGCGCGACAGCAAGGCAATGGAAGGTCTTTGCAAGGAGTACATTCAGCTTCTCGATATCAAATGCACAGGGACGAAGCAGAAGGCGAAGGAACTTTCGGGCGGCAACCAGCAAAAGATCTGCCTGGCCAAGGCCTTCGCCATGAAGCCCAATGTGCTGTTCGTGTCCGAACCGACACGCGGCATCGATGTTGGGGCGAAAAAGCTGGTTATAGATACCCTGAAGAAGTACAACCGGGAATATGGTACAACCATCATCATGATATCGAGCGAGCTTGAGGAATTGCGTTCCATCTGCGACAGAATCGCAATCATCGATGAAGGCAAGATTGCAGGAATCCTGCCGCCCTCCGCCGACGTAGCCGAATTTGGCATTCTCATGGCTGGAGCGACTGATTCGCCGAGCAAGACCAAGCGGCAATCTGCAGCAGAGGAGGCGCCACGTGCGTGATATCAAGACATCCATCCAGGATTTTGGCTGGCCTCGCATTATCATCTTCATTTTTCTGATAGTGCTTTTCATCCTTGCGCCAATAGTCGGCGTTAGGCTTGACGCATCGATTTCCGATGTGCTCAACCGATTCGGACAGTACGCGATTCTGGTTCTTGCGCTGGTTCCGATGATACAGTCGGGATGCGGCCTCAATTTCGGCCTGGCGCTCGGAATTGTGGCGGGACTTTTGGGCTCGACCCTGTCGCTCCAGTTCGAATGGCGCGGCTTCATGGGCTTCTTCGGTGCAATCGCCCTTTCGTTGCCATTTTCGATTATTTTCGGCTACATCTATGGGAAACTCCTGAACAAGGTGAAGGGCGAGGAGATGACCATCGGCATGTACGTGGGATTATCCTTCGTCATGATAATGTGCATCATGTGGCTCGTGCTGCCCTACAGCAATCCGCAGATGGTCTGGGGCTTTGCGGGCAAAGGCTTGAGGACAACTATTTCGACGGAAGGCTACTGGTTCAAAATCCTAAACAATTTCCTGGCCGTAAAAATTGGGCAATTTTTCGTTTTTCCGACGGGGCTTCTGCTTTTCGTGGCGATCTGCTGCTACCTTGTATGGCTCTTCATGCGCAGCAGAACGGGCACCGCAATGACTGCCGTCGGTTCGAACCCCGATTTCGCGCGCGCTTCCGGCGTCAATGCGGACAAAATGAGAACCATATCGGTCATTATGTCCACATTCTTGGGTGCGGTGGGTATCATCGTCTATGAGCAGAGCTTCGGTTTCATTCAGCTCTACACGGCGCCAAACCCGATGGTGTTCCCTGCGATCGCGGCCATCCTAATAGGCGGAGCCAGCGTGAACAAGGCGAGCATGGTCAACGTGGTTATCGGCACATTCCTGTTCCAGGGGCTGCTCACCATGACCCCGTCGGTAATCAATTCCATTCTGCAGACGGATATGTCGGAGGTGATCAGGATGATTGTCTCGAATGGGATCATTCTTTACGCGCTCACGCGCAAGGCGAAGGTGACAAAATGAGCGCCAAAAAAGGTATAGCAAAGTTTTTCTCGGATTACGCGGTCGTCATAATTTTCGTCCTGCTGACAGTGTTCTCGATAGGTCCATCCGGGCTGTCGATCAGCTACATCATCCAGGAAATCATAACGCGGCTGGGCAGGAATTCGTTCCTTGTCCTTTCGCTGCTCCTCCCGATCTATGCAGGAATGGGAATCAACTTCGCCATGACCCTTGGAGCGATGGCGGGCCAGATCGGCCTGATCTTCGCGATCGACTGGGGCATCGCCGGATGGCAGGGCCTGGTCGTCGCCTTCCTGGTCGGATTGCCTGTTTCGCTGTTGCTCGGTTGGGTCTGCGGCAAGGTAATGAACATGGCGAAGGGAAGGGAGATGGTCACCGGCTACATCCTGGCCTTTTTCATCAGCGGCGTCTACCAGTTCTTTGTCCTGTATGTCATGGGTTCGGTGATTCCGATGAGGAATTCCTCAATAACGCTGTCGCGCGGTTTCGGCGTCCGCAATACGCTCAACCTGGAATCGGTCCGGCAGGCGCTCGACAATATCGTTCTGCTGAAGATTGGTCCTTTCTCCATACCGCTCATTACCTTTGTGATCATCGCCGTGCTCTGCGTCTTCATAGTCTGGTTCAAGAAAACGAAGCTCGGGCAAGACATGAGAGCGGTCGGCCAGGACATGGCAGTCGCCGAAGCAGCTGGCATCCCGGTGGAGCGCACCCGAATCGTGGCCATTCTCATCTCGACCGTGCTGGCCTGCGTTGGCCAGATAATTTTTCTGCAGAACATGGGCAACATGGCAACCTACAATGCGCATGACCAGACCAGCTTCTTCGCCGCGGCGGCAATCCTGGTCGGCGGCGCCTCGGTGACGCATGCGAGCATCCCGAACGTGTTCATCGGAGTAATCCTGCTCCATGCGATGTACATCGTATCGCCGCTTGCGGGTCAGAACTTGTTCGGCTCGGCTATGATAGGAGAGTATTTCCGTCAATTCATCGGCTATGGCGTCATAGCGATTTCACTAGTGCTGTATGCATGGAAGGCGAAAAAGGCTGCTGATGCGACCCGCTTGGGACTCAGACTTGGGGCGGCAGGCGAGAGTACTATCGTCAAGGCTAATGGCGATTCCGGCAACGGAACGGGTTCTGCTGGAAAGGGCACTGCAGGAGGGAGCAAATGAAATTCGGCGCTACCAGCAAGACAAGAAAAATCGTAGTGCGAATTTTTCTCCTGGCACTCTATATCGGTCTCGGAGCCTTGATGATTTTCACGGGCAGGCAGCATACCATTCTGATCGACAACAAAGATGCCGAGGATGGTTCTTA
>JAJFUL010000160.1 GCA_021372425.1 Spirochaetaceae bacterium | reverse complement strand
CCCCCGCCGCTTTTCGTCCGCAATCGGCCATAGATGCGCCTCTTCCAATTGCAGGTCTTTTTCGTTATGCTTTATTGCACAAAAATGTGTCAGCCTTACCGGAGGATCTGCATGAAGGCGATTGAGCTTGCGAAAGCGTATGATCCAAAAAGCTTCGAGGATGAAATCTATGCCGAATGGGAAAGAGAAGGGCATTTCAAACCATGTCCGCCGAACGGCAAGAAACCATTCACCGTCGTCATGCCTCCTCCAAACGTAACCGGCGTTCTCCATATCGGGCACGCACTCAACATCTGCCTGCAGGACATACAGATACGGTACCGCCGCATGACAGGATGTCCGACGCTGTGGGTTCCGGGAACCGACCACGCAGGCATCGCCACGCAACATGTTGTCGACATAAAACTCAAGAAAGAGGGCAGGGACCGGCACCAGATGGGCCGCGAAGCCTTCATCGATGAAACCTGGAAAGTGGCGAAGGAGCACCGGTCATTTATTGACAACCAGTTGGTGAAACTCGGGACGAGTGCCGACTGGGGCAGGGAACGCTTTACGCTTGACGAAGGCCTTTCCAAGGCCGTCCGCGAGGTTTTTGTGACGCTGTACGAAAGGGGCCTGATCTACCGGGGCGAATACCTTGTGAACTGGTGCCCTTCCTGCGGCACGGCCCTGTCCGACGACGAGGTCGAACACGAGGACGAGGAAGGCTCGCTGTGGCACATCTGGTATGAGCTTGCGGACGGACCGCTTCCCGGCTTCCCGGATGGCAGGATAGAGATTGCGACGACCAGACCCGAGACACTGCTGGGGGATACGGCGGTTGCTGCCCATCCTGATGATGAACGATACAGGAACCTGATTGGTCGGATGGTCAAGCTGCCCCTCACGGGCAGGCTGATCCCCGTCATTGCTGATGCCTATGTGGACAGGGAGTTCGGTACCGGCCTCGTCAAGATAACGCCAGCCCACGATCCGAACGACTTCGAGGTGGGAAACCGCCACGGGCTCGAGCGGATCAACATCCTCAATCCTGACGGAACGCTGTCGTCGAACCTGCCTGAAAAGTATCGGGGAATGGATGTGATCGCGGCGCGGAAGGCTGTGCTTGCAGACCTTTCGGACTTGAGCCTGCTCAAGGGCGAGGAAAAACTCGTCCATTCGGTGGGGCACTGCTACCGGTGCGGCACCATCATCGAGCCTTATCTTTCGAAGCAGTGGTTCGTCAGGATGCGGCCGCTCGCGGGCAAGGCGATGAAGGCGTGGGAGCAGGGCGATGTCGTCTTCTATCCGAAGAAATGGGAAAATACCTACAAGCATTGGCTGGAAAACATCAAGGACTGGTGCATCTCCCGACAGCTCTGGTGGGGACACCGGGTGCCGGTCTTTTATTGCAGGAAATGTGGTGCCGTCATCGTGGAGCGCGAGGACCCGAAAGCTTGCCCGAAATGCGGTTCCACCGATATCCATCAGGATGAGGACGTACTCGACACCTGGTTCTCGAGCTGGCTTTGGCCCTTCAGCACTCTTGGCTGGCCCGAGGATACCGAGGATTTGCAGCGATTTTATCCGACCAGCGCCCTTGTCACCGGCTATGATATCATTTTCTTCTGGGTAGCGCGCATGATCATGGCCGGCGAGGAATTCACCGGCAAAAGTCCCTTCAAGGAAGTGTATATCAATGGTCTGGTGCGGGACAAAAAGGGCCGCAAGATGTCCAAGAGCCTGGGAAACGGTATCGACCCGCTTGAGATCGTCGATGAATATGGCGCTGACGCCTTGAGGTTCACCCTTGCCTATAACTGCGCGACAGGCCAGGATATCTGCCTCGACCTTGACAGCTTCAAGATGGGCTCCAAATTCGCCAACAAGGTCTGGAATGCCTCGCGCTACATACTGATGAACATCGAAGGGCGCGAGTCTGTAGACCCTGCCAGACTGACCTACAACGAGGCCGACCGATGGATCCTGGGCCAGCTCGACGCGGCGGCGGAGACGGCGGGACAGGCGCTGGAATCCTGGCGCTTCAACGACGCAACCCAGGCTGTCTATTCCTATTTCTGGGACGATTTCTGCGACTGGTACATCGAGGCCACCAAGCTTTCGACCAAGTATGGCAGCGACGAGGAAAAAGACAGGGCTACCACTGTGCTTCTCATGGTGCTGGAGGAATCTCTTCGCCTGCTACATCCCTTCCTTCCCTTTGTCAGCGAGAAGATATACGGGATGCTGCCCAATGCGAAAGGAAGGCTCATTTCGCAAAGCTGGCCCGCTCATGATCCGGCACGCAGGGATGCAAAGCTGGCAAGCCAATTCGACACGCTTAGGGAGATGGTTACGCTGGCGCGTTCGTTGCGTTCGGAATTCCAGATTCCGCCCGAAACGAGGATGCAGATCGACATCAAGCTGGACAGCCATGTCGATTTTGGCGATTTCCTCAAGCGCAACGGGAAGTTGGTCGCTTTCCTGGTCAACGGACCGGAACCGAGATTCCTTGACGGCGCGGCCGCCCGGCCCACCGGCGCCATAGGCCTCGCGGGCAAAGGCTTTGAAATCTTCCTGCACGTGAAGGAACTCGTCGATGGCGCCAAGCTGATTCAGAAACTCCAGAAAGAGATCGAGCGCGAACGGGCTTTTGCGGCCAAGGAGGAAGCCAAACTGGGGAATCCCGCTTTCGTGGCGGCCGCGCCTGCAGATATCGTGGAAAAGGAAAAGCAAAAATACAAGGATGCCGTTGTCCGGGCTGAAAGGCTCGCCCATTATGTGGAGGACCTTGCATGACGGAAGGCGGAAGATCGGACTGTCTGGTCCAGGAGAATCCTGATCACTCTGAGCAGTACGATTCACTGCAGACAAGTGTTCCCCTGCGTTCGGACAATATTCCCATGGACGAAGACGCGATGCTCAGGCTCAAGAACATGCATCTTGCTCCATATATCCAGCTCGCCTCCGTTCTCATCGGCAAGCCGAGGCGTTCTGGCGGCAACATGTTCCGGCATCAGATCGACACCATGGGCATACTCATGGATTATGGCTATATCGATTCGGTCCTGTTGAAGGCATCGGTCATACACGACCTGCTCGAGGATGCTCCGGAAATCGACAGGGAGAGTATCCTCAACATCGACGAAGAAGCCTCCGATGTTTACAAGCTTGTGCTCGAAGTCACGCGGCGCCCCATAGAGAGCAAGGTCGTCTTTTTGCAGCGAATCCGCGAGTTCGGTTCGGAAAGGGCGAGAGTGCTCAAATCGGCAGACCGGATTTCCAATATGATCAGCCTCGGCTATGTCACCGACGACCATTTTATCCGGCGCTACACCGACGAAACTGAGGATTACGTGTTCCCGATAGCGCAGCTTTCGGATCAGCGCATGTTAGCCGAGCTGGAAGAGCTCGTGGCGACGCGCCGTGAGTACCTGACAAGGCGATTCGAGATATAATTCTTTATTTAGATGATCCTGAATGATCAGCACAAGGAGCAGCCATGGAAAAGAAATGGACATCCGCGGAAATCGCGTCGACAATTGATCACACGTTGCTCAAGGCGACGGCGACGGAAAAGGCCATCAGGGAGCTTTGTGCGGAAGCGAAGCAATACGGATTTGCGAGCGTCTGCGTCAATCCCTGCTGGGTTCCTCTCTGCGCAAAGGAGCTTTCGGGCACGAATGTTGCGGTCTGTTCGGTGATCGGCTTCCCACTCGGGGCCAACTCGAGCCAGACCAAGGCAGAGGAAGCGAGTCGGGCGGTCAATGAGGGCGCCCGCGAAGTGGATATGGTCATCAATATCGGAAAAGCGAAGGCCGGCGACTGGGCTGGCGTCGAGGAAGACATCGCGGCAGTGGTGAAGACGAGCGGGCCGGCACTTGTCAAAGTGATCATCGAAACCTGCTATCTCACGAATGAGGAAAAGATTGCGGCCTGCAAAGCGGCTATGGCGGCCGGAGCCAATTTCGTCAAGACCAGCACAGGCTTTGGTACCGGTGGCGCGACGGCGGAAGATGTCGCGCTCATGAAGAAAACAGTGGAGCCAGCTCTCAAGGTGAAGGCATCGGGCGGCATCAGGACCAGGGCAGATGCTGTGGCGATGCTGAACGCTGGAGCTGACAGAATCGGTGCATCGGCTGGCGTGTCCATCATTTCGGAGTCGGAAGAGTGAATTATAAATATTGACAATGGGAGGCGCGAGCCTTACTATAGGAAAAGCGTTAAGCCGGGCTTTGGGGCTCGGGAAAATCGTCCTGTTAATACGAGTAAGGAGGATTCTGCATGAAAAAAGCTTTGCTTGCATTGCTTATTGTTGCCCTGGTCGGGGCTCCAGTTTTTGCCCAGTTCAAAGTCGGCTTTGTTACCGATACCGGCGGTATTGACGACAAATCCTTCAATCAGGGCACGTGGGAAGGCATTGTCAGGTTCCAGAAAGACAACAAGATGCCGGCCGCCAACTTCAAGTACCTGCAGTCCTCTGCCGAAGCGGACTATATCCCGAACCTTTCTGCTTTTGCCGATGAAGGTGCAAACCTCATCATCGCGTCGGGCTTCCTGTTCGAGAAGGCCATCGGCGATGTAGCGACCAACTATCCGACCAGCAAGTTCCTCGTCATCGACACCACTGTTGCCAAGCCGAACGTAGTCAGTGCCTCCTTTGCCGAGCATGAGGGCTCCTTCCTCGTCGGCGTTGCTGCTGCACTCAAGGCCAAGGCTGATGGAAAGAATGTCATTGGATTCCTCGGCGGAATGCAGTTCGCTCTCATCGAGAAATTCCAGGCCGGTTACGAGCAGGGCGTCCAGGCTGCACTTCCTGAATACAAGAGCTGGAAGCGCGGCGCGGATATGTCTCTCGTCGCCGATGGTGGCAAGTTCACGATCCTCGTTGATTATGCCGGCGATTTCGCTGCCCCGGACAAGGGACAGACCATTGCCCAGAAGCAGTTCAACAAGGGCGCCTACATCATCTTCCATGCTGCCGGCGGAACCGGAAACGGCATGATCAAGGAAGCGAAGGAACGGCAGCAGAAAGGCCAGATGGTCTGGGCAATCGGCGTCGACAAGGATCAGTATGCTGATGGTCTGTATGGCACCAAGTCCGCAGTCCTGACTTCCATGACGAAGCGCGTCGATGTTGCTGCATACACTGTCTGCAAGATGACCTACGAAGGCAAGTTCCCTGGCGGCAAAACCCTAATCTTCAATGTGGCCAATGAGGGCGTTGGAATGCCCGAGAAGAACCCCAACCTCTCCGCGGACATCCTGAAAGTAGCCAAGGACTTCGAAGCCAAGATCGCCTCCGGGAAGATCAAGGTTTCCGAGATACCGCAGAAGTAAGCATTACCTTGTCGCAAGGTGGCTGTTTTCGCCACTTGTGACCAGAGATGAAACCACCAGGCAGTCTAAAGCCGCCTGGTGGTTTTTTTTGTGCAAGCTGAAACCGTAGCCAAAATGGCTTAAAATATGCTATAGTTTTTAGAAATAGTGTTCTTTAGGGGGATTGCGGTGGCATACATCGTAGAGATGCTCAATATTACGAAAGATTTCCCCGGAATCAGAGCCAATGACGATATCACTCTCCAGGTAGAGGAACGAAGCATACATGCCCTTCTTGGAGAAAATGGCGCTGGAAAATCTACTTTGATGAGCATTCTTTTCGGCCTTTACCGCCAGGAAAAAGGTACTATCCGGATCAGAGGGAAGGAAACGCACATCACCGATCCGAATGTAGCGACGGAACTTGGCATTGGCATGGTGCATCAGCATTTCAAGCTCGTGCACAACTTCACGGTGACAGAAAACATCATTCTTGGAATGGAACCTCACAAGGGGCCGGTAGTCGATGTCCGGACTGCAGAACAGAAAGTCGAGGCCCTGTCCAAACTCTATGGATTTGCCGTTGATCCCAGGGCAAAGATTGAAGATATCTCGGTAGGCATGCAGCAGCGGGTGGAAATCCTCAAGATGCTCTATCGCGATGCCGAAATTCTCATTTTCGACGAACCGACCGCGGTCCTGACTCCCCAGGAAATCGAGGAGCTGATGCAGATAATGCGGCGCCTCGTCGAGGAGGGCAAGACAATCCTGCTGATCAGCCACAAGCTGAAGGAAATCAAGGAAGTGGCCGACGTCTGCACGGTTTTGCGTCGCGGCAAGCTGGTCAAGACAGTCGATGTGAGCAACACCTCCGAGGAGGAGATGGCTGAGATGATGG
>JAJFUL010000140.1 GCA_021372425.1 Spirochaetaceae bacterium | reverse complement strand
GCATCATTGACAGCGAAAAGATAACGGTACTCGCTAGAGACTTGGAGAAGGGAGGAGTTTGGTCCTTTTCTGATTCTCCAAGATGGGAAGAGTCTTTCCTGTGGAAGAGCTCGAGTTCAAGGCCTATTCATAGAAATCACGAAGAGCAAGCAGGAGTGGGGCAGTGGTTTGTGGGCGATTCAGGGACACAGAGCCCAGGATTGATGGAACCGGCAGTGCCATCTTCGAAATCGCGTTCAGAAAAAAGCCGCAAGAGGAAGTGAAAGTTTTTCCTGCAGGTGAAGACTTCAGAGCAAATCCCTGAAAAGATTCTCGATATCCTGCTTTGGCAGTGATCCGACCTTCTGCCTTACAATCTGTCCGTCCTTGAACACGATTAGAGTGGGAATGGATATAATACCATATTCGGAAGCAATGTCGCCCTGGTCGTCAACATTGACTTTGCCGACCTTGAGCTTTCCCTTGTAGGCGTCGGCAATCTGCGCAATGAGCGGGGAAATCATCTTGCAGGGCATGCACCATTCGGCCCAGAAATCGACAAGGACAGGGGTATCTGATTCCATTACTTCTGATTTGAAATTCTGTGACGTTAGGGTTACTTCAGTACTCATGGCTGCTCCTCGGTATAATATACTTTTGATCAATCCAAAGGGTCAAATTAAAAAAGGCGCCAATGAGGCGCCTTTTTTAGAAATCTGGAGAACTGAAACCTCAGTAATCCATTCCATCCATTCCGCCGCCCATTCCGCCACCAGCGGGAGCAGCCGGTTTCTCCTTCTCGGGGAGATCGGTGATTGCGCATTCGGTGGTCAGCAGGAGCGCCGCAACGGATGCTGCATTCTGCAGGGCAGAGCGGGTGACTTTCGCGGGATCGATGATTCCAGCTTTCATCATGTCGACCCATTCCATCTTGGCAGCATCGAAACCAATACCCTTCTTCGAGGACTTGGCCTTGTCGGCGATGATTGAACCATCGACGCCGCCGTTCTCGGCGATCTGGCGGATTGGCTCTTCGAGCGCGCGCTTTACGATCTTATAGCCGACTTTTTCGTCGTCGGTCATCTTCGCGGCCGGGGCCTTGTCGAGGGCGATCGCGGCCTGGATGAGGGCGATTCCGCCTCCGGGTACGATTCCTTCTTCAATAGCAGCGCGGGTTGCCGAAAGGGCATCCTCGACTCTGTGTTTCTTCTCTTTCATCTCTACTTCGGTGGCAGCGCCGACGTTGATGACGGCCACGCCGCCTGCGAGCTTGGCCAGGCGCTCCTGGAGCTTCTCGCGATCATAGTCGGAGGTCGTGTCGTCGGTCTGTTTCTTGATCTGGCCGATGCGGTCCTGGATTTCCTTCTCCTTGCCGCCGCCATTGATGATCGTGGTGTTGTCCTTGTCGACTTTCACGGTCTTGGCAGTGCCGAGCTGGTTCAGGGTCGTATTCTCGAGCTTGAGGCCGAGCTCTTCGGAGATGACTTCGCCACCGGTCAGGATGGCGATATCCTCGAGCATCGCCTTGCGCCTGTCGCCAAAGCCGGGGGCCTTGACCGCGCAGACATTGATCGTGCCGCGAATATGGTTGACGATAAGGGTCGCAAGCGCTTCGCCATCGATATCTTCAGCGATGATGAGGAGCGGTTTGCCGGTATTGGCAACTTTCTCGAGCAAGGGCAGGAGATCCTTCATGCTCGAGATTTTCTTATCGTGGATGAGGATGTAGGGATTCTCGAAAAGCGTAGTCATGGAATCGCGGTTGGTGACAAAGTAGGGGGACAGGTAGCCGCGGTCGAACTGCATGCCTTCGACGAAATCGATGGTCGTGTCCATGGTCTTGGATTCCTCGACCGTGATCACGCCGTCCTTGCCAACTTTCTCCATCGCCTCGGCGATCTGGTTTCCGATGTCCTGATCATTGTTGGCGGAAACTGAAGCGACATTGGCGATTTCCTCTTTTTCCTTGATTTCCTTGGCGTTCTTCTTGATCTCGTCGACGGAAATGGCGACTGCCCGATCGATACCGCGCTTGAGTTCCATCGGGTCCATCCCGGCGGCAACGGCTTTCAGGCCTTCCTTCACGATTGAATAGGCAAGAACGGTTGCAGTGGTTGTGCCATCGCCAGCGATGTCGTTGGTCTTGGTCGCGACTTCCTTGAGAAGCTGCGCACCCATGTTCTCATACGGATCCTCGAGTTCGATTTCCTTGGCGACCGAGACGCCGTCCTTGGTAACTGTCGGGGCGCCGTACTTCTTGTCCAGAAGGACATTCCGGCCTTTCGGTCCAAGGGTCACCTTGACTGCTTTCGAAATGGTCTCGACACCAACCAATAACCTTCGTCGTGCTTCTTCACTGAACAAAAGTTGTTTTGCCATACCTTCGTTCTCCCTCTATTTAAATGAATTTCCCACAAATTTCAGATTCCTTCGCAAAATTGATTTTGCGGGGACCGAAACCGTGTGATTATTATAGCCAATCAGGCCGTAGAATAAGATAGTAAAATTGGCCAAAATCGGCAAGAGGTAAGAAAAGAAACTGAAAAACTATCCGGGTGCGCGCTTGGAAACTCTGCCCGAAACCGCAATTAACAAAAGAATGCGACTCATGCTATAGTCGCAGCGTGGAAAACGCACCCGAACCCATTTACAGCGACACTTCGATAGTAGTCGTGCAGAAACCCTCCGGCTGGCTCGCAATTCCCGATCGCTACGATCCAAACGCGCCGGTCGTCCTCAACGCGCTCGAAAAAGAATTCGGCAGGCTTTTCGTTGTACACCGCCTCGACAAAGACACCTCCGGGCTTCTCGTGTATGCCAGGACGGCCGAAGCCCACAGAACCTTGAGCGAACAGTTTGCCTCTCGTTCCGTGGAGAAACGCTATCTCGCCATCGTGCGCGGTGTTCCGGAAGAAGACGAATGGGTTTGCGACAAACCGCTCCTCGCGGACGCCGACCGGTTCCACCACACGGTGATCGATGCCAAGAAAGGCAAGCCGGCTTTTAGCCGCTTCGTCGTCCGCGAGCGGTACAGGGACTACAGTCTCGTGGAAGTACTTCCGGAAACCGGCCGGACACACCAGATCCGTGTCCACGCCGCCGCGACAGGATATCCAATCCTCGCGGACCCCCTTTACGGGGATGGGAAGCCTCTGCTTCTGTCCCACCTGAAACGGGGATGGAAAGGCGATGTATTCGAGGAGAAACCCTTGATGGGGCGAACGGCCCTGCATGCCGAGTGGATTCGATTCATCCATCCAGGATCTGGGCAGACAGAGGAATTTTCGGCGCCGCTGCCCAAGGATTTTAGCGCGACGGTGTCTCAGCTCAGAAAGCTAGCGCACCAGAATCCTGTTTCTTCCTGATTTTTTGCAGTGGTACATACATTCAGAGGAATCAGGGCCTCTTTCCGGTCACCTTGATTATATGATAGCCGAATTGCGTTTGCACGACATCCGAAATCGAGCCTACGCCGAGATTCCGGCAGGCCGACTCGAAAGGGGCGACCATCTTGCCAGGTCCGAACCAGCCGAGATC
>JAJFUL010000128.1 GCA_021372425.1 Spirochaetaceae bacterium | reverse complement strand
GGTCGTGGCGCACAGGCCTTGGCTTGCGTGTCCATGCAATGAGAGTGGGGCTGCCCGGAATTCCGGGCAGCCCCACTCTCATTGCATGGACACGCAAGCCAAGGCCTGTGCGCCACGACCAGAATCAAGCTTATTATTTTTCGGCGTTCAGATCGCCAGCAATCTTGAGGTAAGTCCCATCGAAAGTGACCTGCAGGGCGCCGACCCATGCGAACAGCGCAGAGCCCGGAGCATCAGGACCGATCTTGCCGGTCTTCGTCGTGCTGGTTCCAACGACCTTTCCATCAGCGACCGAAGCATCCCACACCTTCACCCAGTCAATATCGGCGGTCTTGCCGGTCGCAGAGAAGTCAGGGTGAATCTGATTGGCTGACGTCCCGATGACGCGCATCATATAACTATCGCTCGGGAATATGAGCTTGCCAGAGGCATCGGTGACCATCTTATACGCAGTGCCGCGATGGCAGGTCTGGATAGTGATGACACCGTCGGCAGCCTTGGAAACATTGAGGCCATCGCCAGTCAGGGTGCCATAATCGGCAATGCCATACAGGAATACACCGCGGAGACCTGCGGGAAGAAGCTTCTTGCCCTGCACATCGGTGCGGTAGGGATTGAAGGTGACGGTGGACTCGAGCTTGCTGGCGCCGGAAGTGGCATCAGCCTTGGGCACGTATTGATCCTTGTCGCTCGCACCAACTGAACCCTTGAACGTGAAAAAGTTATTGGCATAATCCATGGCAGTGAGATTGACCTGCGTAGAAATGGTCAGGTCAGCGGCGAAGGCTCCCGCCGTGGCGGCAAACGCGATCAAGGCGATCAATGCAATCCGTTTCTTCATTGTAACCTCCTTAGGTTGACAACATAAGGATAAATATATATTTATACTTTGTCAATTTCATTTTTCATGGGCACTCCATCTGCACATTCAGGCGCGCGGCTGTCGCCACGGCGCGTGCTGCTTCAAAAAATCAATTCATCTCCATATTAAATATATAAATAATGAAGAAGCTGCCGTGGTCAGGATGGTAAAGGGCCCGGCCAGCTTCAGCCAATCCATGAATTTTACCGGTCCGCCTGCCTTCTTGGAAAGACCGATCGCCGCAACATTGGCCGAAGCCCCGAAGGGCGTCAGGTTTCCGCCCATGCAGGAGCCGATCAGCAGGCCGAACATATAGAGCTCTTTCGGGATATTCAGGCTGGTTGCCAGCTGGGCAGCCACGGGCAGCATCGCGATGATGTAGGGCACATTGTCCACGAAACCTGAAATCAGCACAGAGATGAGCACGATGAGCACGAATCCGAGCGTGACGCGGCCGGCGATTATCCTGCCGAGCCAGGCGGCCAGATCGTCGAGGATGCCTGTCGATGTCAGCGTACCAATGACGACGAAGATTCCGACCAGAAAAAGGATCGTTTCCCAATCTAGTCCCTTCACCAGATCCTTGATGAAAGCTGGCTTTTCCTTGCGTACCAAGGCAAGCCATGCAAGGCCGATCAGACCGAGCGCCAGGCAGAAAACACCCGACGACGCGTGGACACCGCCTGTAGAAAGCCCGGAGATGATGCCAAGTCCGGCAATCATCGTCACCATGAGGACAGTAGGCACCCATGTAATGACCTTTTCTTCCGGAAGATCGAGCTTTTCACGGTCGAGCTTCCTGAAGATGAAGTAGAAGTATAGTGCGCCCGCGATGGCGCCAATCTGCACAGCGAAAAAGATTGAAGGTTTTCCGTTGTAGACAAAGAAATCATTGAACGAATAGCCGGCATAATTCGCGAAAATCATCGAGGGCGGATCTCCGACGAGCGTCGCGGTACCCTGCAGGTTGGCCATGACAGCAAGTCCGATCATGAAGGGAGCCGGGTTCATTTTCAGCTTCTTGGCAATCTCGAGCATGATGGGAGCCATAAGGAGGACGGTCGCCACATTTTCGACAAAGGCCGAGATCAGGCCAGTCATGAAAAGAATGATGACGATGGCCAATCCCAGTGTCGGTGAGCGTTCGACTATCCGGTCGGCGAGGAAAGCCGGCACCCGGGAGTAGATGAAAAGCTCCGCGAGGATCAAGCTCCCTATATAAATGAGAAGGATGTTCCAGTTGATCATCTCACCTATTGCATGCCTGAACGGCACGGCTCCGGCGATGACGAGGACGGCTGCGGTGGCGAGCGAAATATAGGCCTTTTTCTGCGGAAAGATGATGATAGCGGCGTACATGACGACCGTAGCGATGAGCACAAATGCTTTCACGACAGCTCCTTTGATAAAAAAGGGCGAGACTGCGCGGATGGCAACCGCACAGTCTCGCCCCTCCTGTCTGGATGATATGGCCGGAAGCCTTGCGGCTTCGTGTTGACGACCAATATCGCTGCATATGCAGTGGCTACTCCCTGTTCATAAAACATGATACAGCATGTCCCTGCTTATTTCAATTGTAAACAGTGGAACAAAACAGCTCTTTCCGCTATACTGCAGCCTCGAAATTCAAGGAACACATGAGCATACTCTCTCTTAAAGACGCTTCTCTTACCCTGAAAGCAGGGCCGCTTTTCGAGCATACATGCCTGGAAATCGAGGCGCAGGACAAGATCGGCCTGATCGGCCAGAATGGTTCAGGCAAGAGTAGCCTCCTTTCGCTGCTGGCAAAGGATTTTATGCCGGACTCAGGTGAGGTCGCCTGGGAAAAGGATTTTTCATACTCATTCCTGCCCCAGGATATCGATGTGCCGGAAGAAGCGACGCTTGGCGATTTTCTCTATTCCGGCAAGGCTACGGAGATAGCTCATAATCAGCCTTCCGACAGATCTCTGCCCGCGATTTCGATCGAAAACCGCTATCGGGCCTTATGCAGGGAGCTTGGCTTTCGCGACCTCGATATGCCCATGCGGAACCTTTCCGGCGGAGAGAAGAAAAAGGCCGCGCTCGCCCGAGTTCTTGCACCATCTGCAAAGCTGCTCATCCTGGACGAGCCGACCAACCACCTCGATATCCAGACGATCGAGTGGCTCGAATCACGCTTAAGAGCATCCAGGCAGGCATTCATCCTGGTGACCCACGACCGCTGGTTTCTCGATTCGGTGGTGAATTCCATAGTTGAAATCGACCGGCACGAACTGCGCGCCTATCCCGGAAGCTATTCGCAATTCCTCGAAAAGAAAGCCGCCTACATGGCCAGCCTGGATCGAATGGAGAACAAGCGGCTCGCAAACCTCAAGATAGAACTGGAATGGCTGCATCGCGGCGCCCGGGCCAGGGCCACGAAAAGCGAGCGCCGCAAGAAAGACGTCGAAAAGATGCGCGAGTCCCTGCTCGAAAAACAGCGCCCGCGCATCGAATTTTCCTCCAGCGAGGCACGCCTCGGCAAGAAAGTCTGTGTATTCCGCGACCTGGGCATGGCCTTTGGCCCGCGACGGCTTTTCGGGGGTTTTTCCTGGGAGATTGGCCCGGGCGCCAAGGTCGGTATCATGGGGCCCAACGGCTCGGGCAAGACGAGCCTGCTCAAGATCATCTCAGGCAGGTTGCTTCCTACCGAAGGTTCAATCGAGCTTGGCGAGACCGTCCACATGTCCGTGTTTGAGCAGACAAACGACTCGATCGATGGCGAACTCAGCATCCTCGATTACATCCAGGAACACGCCGACCACTTTGTCCTGCCGGATGGCGCCGCACTGGACGCCGAATTCCTCCTCGAGCGCTTCGGCTTTCCCCGCGATTTTCAGAAGCAGAAGCTCCGTACCCTGTCAGGCGGCGAACTCCGCCGCCTCATGCTTGTTCGCGTCCTCGCAGAGTCTCCGAATTTTCTTCTCCTCGACGAGCCAACCAACGATCTCGACATCGATACCATCGAAAGCCTCGAGTCATATTGCGCCGAATTTCCGGGTTCCCTGCTCATTGTGTCACACGATCGCCTCCTGGTGGACCGCCTCGCCGACGAACTCCTCATCTTCAACGGCCAAGGCCAGATCGAGCGCTTCCATGGAAGCTACTTGGATTGGAAGCTGGAAACCGAAGCTACTGGCTCTCCCGATGCTGGCAATGGAAATCATGCGGACAAACCAGCCGACAAGGCAAACGGCAAAACCGGAGGCAGGGCCTCCCAGCCATCGCTCCAGAAACCCACAAAACTCAGCTACAAGGAAAAGCAGGAACTTGCCGGCCTTATGGATGAAATCGACGCGCTTGATGAAGAAAAGCGCAGACTCGACGAGTTCTTCCAGAAGCCGGACAGCAATCCCGCCGCCTATGCCGAAACCGGCCGTCGCTATGAGGAGATCGATCGTCTGACACATGAAAAACTCTCCCGCTGGGAGGAGCTTGCTGCCCGCGAATGAAACCCCTGATGATCGCCTACTGCATAGCTCTTGATTTTCCTGCCGGCATTGGTTATCATCGCTTCTCGCCGGCGAATGAAATCTGCTTCATGTTGTGCTTACCATTCGCCTGCGGGCGAAAGCCCAATCGGGGAATTAGCTCAGTTGGTAGAGCGATAGGTTCGCAATCTATAGGTCAGGGGTTCGAATCCCCTATTCTCCATCATGATGATTTTCTTATAACTTTTTTTATTGAAGCAACTTACTAATTAATAGAATTGCGTATCAAGTTTGAAGTCCATTCAAAAACATGGCTATGTGTCACATAAAGTGTCACATAGTTTTGTTTTTGAGTGAACAAGAATGGTGATTTGAAAACTTTAACTATCCTAGTGTCACATTGAGTGTCACATTGACACGCGCTGACAAAGGATAGCGTATGCAACATAACAAAATAATTCACAAACAGTATTCTCTGTACACGAGAAGAGGATCTCCTTACTACTATGTTCGATTCTGGGATGCCGTACTCGTCAATTATGGACCAGGCCGATCGACTGAGCAAAAACTTAAGGACGACGCCGAGCGCGTTGCTCAAAGCTGGCTCGCCCAGTACAAGGGCTTCCCTCCCAGTAATGCGAAGCAGCCAAAATACACAAAAATGTAAGTAAATCAGGTAGTAAACACATATTTAAAGGATCTCGGTAGTCTGGCTGAAGGAGAATCAGTTGATATAGATGAATTGCTCGCACGAACCGATCACCTATTGCCGGCCCAAGACCTAGAGATGAAGAACCCTGTTTTCACCGACTATCTGACCCAATTCTGGGACTGGGGCAAATCTTCTTACATCAAAGATAAACTTGAAGCCGGGCAGACCATAGGAAAGCCGTATTGCGATGCTAATAAAAAGTACATTCAGAATCATGCCGTACCATATTTTTGTGACATGCGGATACTGTCTGTTACTACCCAGGTACTTCAGGACTTCAAAGATCACTTTCCAAGGTATTCAACTGAAAATGTCAAAGGATTAAAGCCCAAGACAATACGCGACATCATGGGTTGCATCCAAAAAGCCCTTGAAGAAGCTGTACGGCTAGGCTTGATTCCGCTGAATCCAGCCAGAAATCTGCGAAAGGTAGCCGTTGAAAATAAGAAAAGGACCATTCTTTCACTATCAGAAGTTGAAAAAGTATTCGCCGCGAATTGGCCTGACCCGAGGAGCAAGCTCGCTTCCCAACTCGCTGCAAGCCATGGATTACGTGCTGGTGAAATTGCGGCACTAAAAATCTCCAATCTTGATTTTTCAAATAATCGTATCGATATCAACAAGAGTTGGGAAAGGCATAATAGAGAGCTGAAACAAACAAAAACAAGCAAGAACAGAATAATCTACACAGACAAAAAATTACTGGATCAGCTAAAAGAACTATATGATATGAACCCCTTTACGAATGGCTATATCTTCTGGAATGACAAGGAAAGAGATAGGCCCATGAGTCCTGACTTGTTTTTAGATCATTTAAGGGCCATCCTCGAATCCATTGGTATTAGCAAAGAAGAACAATCTGCCAGAGGAATCGACTTCCAGGCCTGGAGACACTTCAGTAACTCCTTCTATAGAGGTGATATTCCAGATGAGATCCTACGTTCCCAAATTGGGCACATGACACAGGACATGACCGAGCACTATTACCATCTGACCGAGGAACAAGGTGAGCAGTATAGACACGTCTTTTCACAAAAGCTTTTGCCTCACATTTTCCGGGAGAAGGAGGCTTCCGGGGAATCAGAGGGAATCCCAACTGAGATGATGAAATAAAAATTGTAACTATCTTAGAAATGGAGGATAGTATGACAAGCGACTTTGTAAAAACTGTTGACGTTGCATCTGTTCGTGATTTCTCTTTTCTGCCGCCAAAACAATGGTTCTCTTTGAAGGAAGCATGCGATTTGAAAGGTTTGAATTACAAAACAGCATGCAACAGACCTTATCTTCAACCGAATCATGGAGAAGCAGAAGCCTGAATCGGTGGGAAAAAAGCTTTCAGCCGTCAAACGATAATTGCTTGGATTCTTCTTGGCGATGATCAGATCTTGCAGAAAAAGGTGATATAGGACTAGGTGTTTATAAGGCGCCCCCTCCTCGAGCCTTTCACCATATAATATTACTTAACTATATATATTATAGAACTATAAAGCAACTTTTTCATAGGTGAAAGGTTTCGAGGAATTTGGTGCTTGCTGCAATAGAAATCAGGCATATAGGGGTCCCCACGGTCAATTTCACCAAAAATACGGACGGTGAACAGACGGCTTGGTATGATGAGTCCGAATAACTGGACAGCATTAGTAAGGGAATAATTCGCTGGGGTAAGAAACTCCAAACACGATCTATGAGAGCAAGTTCTCGATAGGGGAACTGAGAGAAGCCGCAGGACGAGAATAGAAGCCCACCCTATTCTTGATCTTTTCCTGTCTAGACAGATGGGCTCATTATAACCATCTTCGATGCACATAAAGGGAATCATATTATCTTTTAGTCACTCGTTCTCGTATTGCGTTTGGCTCAGCTGGCGGAACAATTCGTCTTTCTTATTCTTTCGTTTGAAAAGTGCCGATGATTGTTCCAAGAGCTTCTTCTTCCAGGCCCTAATGTGGAAAAAGCGATTCATAATGGCTTTATGGAAGGGCTCTGGTACGCC
>JAJFUL010000124.1 GCA_021372425.1 Spirochaetaceae bacterium | reverse complement strand
CTGCCACAGGTCAAGCTAGGCTGGGCTTATGTTTCGGGGCCTGAACGGGAAGTCCGCGCCGCCATGGGCAAGCTGGAAATAATTACGGATGCATTTCTGTCTGCAGGAACACCGATTATGGCTGCTGCAGGGAACCTGCTGCAGCATCAGACGGAAATTCAGGTATCGGTGAAGAAGCGGATGTCAGAGGTGATGGATGTCTACCGCCAAGCGCTTTGTGGCGCGGATTCACCTCATCGAGTTCTGCGCTGCGAGGGTGGGTGGACTGCTCTCGTGCAGAGTCCCGCCTTTGCAGGCGAGGAGGAATTGGCGCTTGGCCTTTTGAGGGACAAGGGTATCTATGTTCATCCGGGCTTCTTTTTCGACATGAGAAGCGAAGCATTTTTTGCCTTCAGCCTGATTGTAAGACCAGAGGACGCCCAAAAGGCCGCTCTTGCCTACAGGGAATATTTCAGGCATTTTAGTGAAAACTGAGCAATGACTGCTTTTAGTTGAATTATTGATGATACGTGGAGGTATTCAATGACTGCAAAGATCATAGATGGAAAACAGGTTTCTTCCGACATCAGGGCGGAAATCCATGGAAAGGTGGCAAGTCTCGCCCTCAAAGGGATCAAGCCCGGTCTCGGCGTCATTCTCGTCGGGGAAGATCCGGCTTCCGTTTCCTATGTGACCGGAAAGGAAAAAGCCTGTGCGGAGAATGGGATTGCCAGTTTCGAGTACAGGTTGCCGGCCGGTATCAGCGAGGCCGAACTCCTGTCCTGCGTCGAAAAATTCAATGCTGACCGGCGCGTCAACGGCATTCTGGTGCAGCTTCCGCTCCCGAGTCATATCGATGAGCAAAAAGTCATCGCCGCGATCAGGCCTGACAAAGACGTCGATGGATTTACCCCGATCAACATCGGTAAGATGGTCTTGGGCGAGGACTGCTTCGTACCCTGTACGCCCCAGGGAGTCCTCGAACTGATCAGGCGCAGCGGCGTGGAGACGAAGGGCGCCAATACCGTCATCGTGGGGCGTTCCAACATTGTCGGCAGGCCACTCATGATCCTGATGTCCAGCAAGGCGGTCAACGCTACCGTCACCGTTTGTCACACTGCCACAACAAATCTGGCTGCATATTGCAGGAATGCCGATATTCTAATAGCATGTGCCGGAAAACCGGGAATGATAAAGGCGGAAATGATAAAGCCGGGAGCTTGTGTCATCGATGTCGGAGTCAACAGGGTGCCTGACTCCGACTCCAAGCGCGGGTACAGACTCAAGGGCGATGTCGATTACGAGGCGGCAAAGGAAGTCGCGGGATGGATCACTCCAGTCCCGGGCGGCGTCGGACCAATGACCATAACCATGCTCCTGGCCAATACCGTGAAGGCGGCATCGAACTAAAGATGGTAGACATTCAATCCATGAAGGACGAGCGGCAGATACCTCTCCAGAAGGTGGGGGTCAAGGGCGTCCGCTATCCTATCGTGCTCAGGGACAAGAGTTCCCAGGTACAACACACCACCGCGATCGTGAATCTCTTCGCGGACTTGCCACATGATTTCAAAGGCACCCACATGAGCCGCTTCATCGAAGTGTTCGAATCCTATCGCTCAGATCTTTCGATGCCGCGGTTCATGAGGATGCTGGAAAGCATTAGGGCCGAACTCTCGGCCGAAACCGCCTATTCGGACATCCATTTCCCGTATTTTATCCAGAAGAAGGCGCCGGTTACCGGGCAGGCTTCGATGATGAGCTATGATTGTTCCTATGAGGGGATGGTATCTCCGGCGGGGCATTCCTTCATTGTCGGCGTCAGTGTGCCAGTGCAGACTCTCTGCCCCTGTTCCAAAGCGATTTCCCGCTATGGCGCCCACAACCAGCGGGGGATTGTGACGCTGAAGGTAGCCATGGAGACCTTCTACTGGATCGAGGACATGGTGGCAATCGTGGAAGATTCCGCATCGAGCGGCGTTTTTACTCTCCTGAAACGCGAGGATGAAAAATATATCACCGAAATGGCTTATGACCACCCCCGCTTTGTCGAAGACGTCGTTCGGGAAGTATATTTAAAGGTGGATGCATTGCAGAAATTCTCGAAATTTTCGGTCGAGGCCGAAAATTTCGAGAGTATCCATAATCATTCTGCTTATGCTTATGTTGAAAAGAATTGTAAGGAGTCTGACGATGTCTGACCAATATCCTGTTGAGCAAAAGCCGAGAGACCTGGCGGACCAGGGGACGAAGGGCGTCATGGCCACGGCCGGAGGGACTGGCCTCCTTATAGTCAACTCCCTGCTGGGGGTGCCCGTCGTGGGCTGGGTACTGTCGGTGGGAATGCTCGTTCTTGGCCTGACAGGCCTGTCAGGCAAGACTAAGACTGACAAAGTTTCGGGTGGTGTGTTTGCCACCGCAGGAGTCCTTGGCGGAGTCTCGTTGCTCCTGCCAGGTGTCACCAGGAGTCTGCTTGGCCTCGGTGGCATTGGCTTGCTCATCTATGGTCTCTTCAACCTGGGAGGTTTTGTCTCGGGCTTGCGGAAGAAAAAGAATGGAAAACGTCGCTGATGAAGTATTATCTCGAAACTTACGGATGCCAGATGAACAAGGCAGAATCATCCGCCCTCGAGGAAATCCTGCGCGAAAAGGCTTGGGAGCAGGGCCCGGCTGATGATGCCGATCTCATACTGGTAAATACCTGCACGGTCAGGGCGACGGCGGAGAACCGTGCCTGGGGCAGGATCGCCCAGTTCGCAGCAGGCAAGAAGGACTATGGCTATTCGATCGCCATAGTGGGCTGTATGGCCGAGCAGTACAAGGAAACCATGAAGGAAAGGGTGCCGGAGATCGACTATGTGGTCGGTACCTACCAGAAGCAGTCCTTCGGCCTGTTGCTGGATCAGATCCAGGCCGGGACCCATTACAATATTCTCGACGATAAACCAGTCTTTCAGTTCTCGAAGACCTATCACGAACCGGGGGCTTTTCGCGATTTCGTTCCTATCATGCATGGCTGCAACAACTTTTGCACATACTGCATTGTACCCTATGTGCGCGGCCGCGAGGTTTCCAGGGCGCCTGCCGACATCCTTTCGGAACTGGATACGCTGGAGGACCTGGGGGTCAGGGAGATAACGCTACTTGGGCAGAATGTCAATTCATATTCATGGCAGGATGGCGCGCAGGCGCTGGATTTTCCCGCACTTCTGCGGTTGATCGCGGCGCACCTGCATGAAAGACACTACGCGAAAGGAAACGCGGCCGCGCAGGACGGCATCGGCTGGATCAGGTTCCTGACAAGCCATCCCAAGGACCTTTCCCCCGATCTCATCGATGTGCTCGCCACCGAGCCGCTTTTCTGCAAGCATGTCCACCTCTGCGTGCAATCGGGGTCGGACAGGATACTCGCCCTGATGAACCGCAAATATACGCGGGAATATTTTCTCGACCTTGTCGGCCGCATGAAAGCTTCGATTCCCGGCCTTTCGCTTTCAACCGATATTCTCGTGGGTTTTCCCGGCGAAACCGAGGAAGACCTTGATCAGACGCTGGATGTGATGAGGCGGGTGGAATTCGCCTATTCGTTCATGTACCATTTCAATCCGAGAGAGGGCACATCGGCCGTAAACCTGCCGGGAAAAGTACCCGATAAGGTAAAGAAAGCCCGTCTTGCAAAGGTGATCGCGCTCCAGAAGGAAACCACAGGCGCCCTGATGAGGGAAAGGATCGGCTGCACGGACCAGGTTCTGATCGAGGGGCAGTCAAAAAAGTCGTCGAAAGAACTTGTGGCCCGGACGGCGCGCGACGAGATGGTTGTCTTTAGGGGAGATGCTTCGCGGATTGGCCAGTTCGCGAAGGTCCGGCTGGCAGGAATTTCGGGCAATACTTTCAAGGCAGAAGAGCTGCATGAATAAAGGCTTTTGGAGCTCGGCGAAGAAGATTGTGTTCATCCTCTGCCTCTTTTGCATGGCAGGAGCGGAACCATGCCTCCACGCCCAGACTCCAAAGATCGAGGGCGGCGTGGCTACCCTGGTCCAGGCCCGGCAGGCACTCTCCAAAGCCGTCGGCACGGACTCCTTCTCTCTTTGGCTCGACAGCTACGCCCTCGCGCTCCCGCTTGGCGATGCACTGACCCTCTATGGCGAATTCATCCCCA
>JAJFUL010000121.1 GCA_021372425.1 Spirochaetaceae bacterium | reverse complement strand
CTGGCTGGCATGAATGAAGGCGCCTGGGTTGGCGCCCTGGCTCTCAACGCGCTTGCCGAAGAGAACGTGTTTGCGGACGGCTTGGTCGTTATTGATGCCTCGGGAGAAGAGCCCGAAGATCAATTGACAGCTTCGCTCTCGGGCCTGGGCCCCGAAGTGCAGGCTGAAGCAGGGCGGATCAGGCAGGCGATCGACAAAGGCCAGCCCTATGATCAGCCTTCCTGGCAGCTTGCAGCCTTCTTTGCCCCCTCGCGCTCGGAATGGGTGGCTGCATGGCTTGCCTGCCATCCTGCCGCAGAAATAGCTGTGGTCAAGGCGCCCGTGTTTTTTATCCGGGGAGAAAAAGACATGCAGGTAAGCGGGGAAGCTTTCGAAAAGCTCCTCGATGCCAGGCCCAATGCTGCTGCCAGGATCATCCCCTCCATGAATTACGCGCTCAAGAGTGTCAAATCTGAAGAAGAGAATTACGATTCGTTCACGAACCCTGCATATAAAGTCCCGCAATCCCTCATCGACCTGATTGCTGCCCTTGCAAGGGTAAGGCCGCTTCCCGAAGGATCATTGCCGTATCAAAGAACCTCGCCTTGAATCTTATGGCCCTGCCATGAATTGATCGAGCATTGTGACAAGGGCTTCTGAACTCGCTCTGATGCCTTCGGCTTTGTACATGTCGCCATCCAGGACAAGGGGGGAATCAGCCGCTGAAATTCCGCTGCCGAATATCCTTTCAGATGAAAATGCCCAGAGGAGCTTGACGACGGGCTTGAAGACTTTCGCTGCATCGGCGTCCTTCATCACGATGAAGGCGTCGAGCAGATAGTATGCGGCCTTGTCTTGCCCTTCCGGGTTTCTGCTCCTTGTACCCTGGACCACGATTTCAGAAATGGGAATGGCGGAGCTCTCGGGGAGGGCGCGGAAGTTCAAGAGGATTTCAGGCGCATTCACGACGACGGCGAAATCGGAAGTCATGTTCTTGAAGCGTTCCGGCACGGCTCCGGCCGGTTTTGCCTTGCCGGATGCTATCTCATCCGAGGGCGGGAAGCTGGCTGCATGGAGCAAGCCCTGTTGCAGGGGCCTGAGATAGAGCTGCGCTTCTTTAGCCTGATATCCTGATGAGGTCTTGTTCCACTTCCCCTTGGATGACAGAGCAAGTTTCATTGAAAAAACCGGGAAGTTGCCGATCAGCACAGCTTCCGCCTGCGGAGACTTCGTATTGATACCGGAGAGGCCCAGTCCCAGCACTTTTGTCCTTCCGACCAGATCCTGCAGGCTTTTGTGATCGACCGTGTAACCATCGTCATTTGTCTGGCTCTTGCCGCCAAGACTATTAACCAGGCTAGCGATCTCATCGTCATCCAGGTTGGCGGCAATATCCTCAAGAGCCGCATTCGAGAGCCTTACATATACCTCGGGCGTCTTTTCCAGCCTCTCGGCGGGATCAGATTGCAGAACCGATTTCGGGATTGTCGAGCAACCGTCCAGGACAGCCAGAATCAAGATCGACAGCAGAATTGCTGAAAAGGACGAACCCTTCGGGGCCTTTTTGTGCATTATCAGTTTCCTTTTGCCTGACAGAGTGCCTTGCGGTGGACTACTGACCCGGCAATATAACAGCGGACGTTAACGATAAGAAAGACCTACAACGGTGCTTTTTTCTCATGACGAGTACAACTATACAATTGCCGGATCAGTAAGTTGCCAGATCGGTGAACAGAAGTATGCCGCACTATCTCGCTCAAAACAATGGCTCAGGCACCATCCCCGGGTGGAAACGATGCCCCCGGGATGATAGAATTGGGGCAGGAGGCAAAGATGCCTGAATCGACAAATCTTCCACAGTGGGATCTTACACCCATATATCCGGGATTCGAATCCGAAGAGTATATTTCCGCGAAGCGCCATGCCAAAAGCATGGCAACGGAAGCGGTCGAGTTTTACCAGGCCAGCCAGAGTCTGCAAGCCAATGAAGATACGGAAGTCTGGCTCCTCAAGGCTCTTGAACTGAATGACGGGCTTGAGTCCCTGTTCGAGACCCTTTCTGCCTATGCTTACGCCCAGTACAGCACTTCGACAAGAGACGCCAAGGCGCTCAACGAGCTCAATGCGATCGAAGAGCTTTCACTCCCGGCGAAGAAAGCCAACATCCTTTACAGGAACGCTCTTGCCCTCCGGAAGGATAAAATACTCTTGTTGGCCAAAACCAGCAAAAAAGTTGCACCATATGCGTTCTCTCTCAAGGAAGACCTGTATTTCCAGGCTCATCAGATGTCACCGGAAATGGAGGACCTGGCCGAAGATCTAAGCAGGAGCGGGGCCGATGCATGGTCCCGTCTCCAGGAAACGGTGAGTTCCAATGCAGGCGCCGTCTGGGATGAAGCGACAGGCGAACGAAAGACAGTCGTGGAATTGCGGAATCTTGCTTACAGTCCCGACCGCAATGTCCGCGCGAAGGCATACAATCTCGAGCTGGGAATCTGGAAATCAGTTGAAATTCCCATGGCTTCGGCGCTGAACGGCGTTAAGGGCACCGTCACTTCGCTGAATTCCCGTCGCGGCTATGGGAGCGCGCTGGAAAAATCAATCGTCCAAGCGCGAATCACCGACAAAACACTCTCGGCGCTCGTGTCGGCCATGGAAGCATCCCTGCCAATGTGGCGCCGTTACCTTAAGGCAAAAGCCAAGGCTCTCGGCGTAGATCAATTGGCTTGGTACGACTTGTTTGCGCCGCTCGAAACGAAGGGTGCCAGCCTGCCAGTTTTCTCCTGGGAGGATGCCAGGGCCTTTATCTGCGACAAATTCGCTTCTTTCGATCCGGCGATGGGCGCCTTCGCTGCAAATGCCTTCGAGAAATCATGGATAGACGCGAAGCCCAGGGAAGGGAAGGTGGGCGGAGCCTATTGCACGGATTTCCCGGAAGCCAAGGCTGCCCGTGTCTTCTGCAATTTCGACGGAAGCTTTTCCTCGGTCAGCACGGTATCGCATGAGCTTGGCCACGCCTGGCACTATGAAAACATCAAGGATAAACCTTATACCCTGACCCAGTATCCGATGACCCTGGCGGAGACAGCCTCGATCTTTGCGGAAACCATCGTGTCGGAGGCTGCGCTGGCCAAAGCCTCTTCCGGCGAAAAACTCCAGCTGATCGAACTGCATCTCCAGGACGGCTGTCAGGTGATTGTCGATATCCTCTCGCGCTTCTACTTCGAGAAAGCAGTCTTCGAGGAAAGGAAATCCGGCGAACTCAGCCCCGACCAGCTCTGCGCCCTCATGCTGGATTCGCAGGACAAAACCTATGGCGAAGGCCTCGACAAGGAAAAGCGACACCCCTATATGTGGGCAGTGAAAGGTCATTATTACATCCCTTCGCTCTCATACTATAATTTTCCCTATGCTTTCGGACAGCTTTTCGGTCTGGGACTCTACGAGAGGTACAGGCATGAAGGACCCGACTTTGCGAGGACTTATCGCGAGCTGCTTTCCGAGACCGGGTCGGCCTCGGCCGTCGATATCACCCGGAAGGCGGGATTCGACATAGAGAAGCAGGATTTCTGGGCTTCGGCGCTCTCGGTCTTCGATCGCCAGGTCGATGAATTCGAGAGTCTGGTGAAGGGCTAATGAAGATGGATAAATCCCGGGATCAGACATCGCATGGCCAGACGCCAGTTAATAAATCGCCTTTTGATCAGGCCCTGCTTGACCCAGATTCGTTCGCGCGCCTTTTCATGGAAAGGAAATCGGTACGGGTTTATGAAGACCGACCCGTGGAGGATCCGGTCCGGCAACAGGTGCTTGCTGCAACGATGAGGGCACCGACGGCTGGCAATATGATGCTCTACTCGATCCTCGAGATCAGCGACCCAGCATTGAAGCTGCGCCTTTCGGAAACCTGTGATCATCAGCCCTTCATCGCGGCGGCGCCCTGGGTCCTCGTTTTCCTGGCGGATTATGCGCGGATGATGGCTTGGTTCTCGGAAGAAGAAGTCCCCGGATGGTGCGTGCGTCGCGGCGAAAGCATGCAGAAACCGCGCGAGGCTGACCTCCTGCTTGCCGCCTGCGATGCGCTTATAGCAGCTCAGACTGCTGCAACGGCAGCGCAGGCGCTCGGACTGGGTTCCTGTTACATTGGAGACGTGATGGAGCAGTGGGAGACTCACGTGGCGCTGCTGGGTCTGCCGCGCTATACCTTCCCTATTACGATGCTCTGCCTGGGCTACCCAACTGAGCAGCAACTCGCGCGACCTCAGCCCGAGCGCCTGCCGTCCGATATCGTCATCCAGGAGAACCGTTACCGGATGCCTTCGAAGGAAGAACTTGAAGCGCTTTACCGGGACCGCAGCACTTCCGCCACAGCCCCCGCAAAACCGGGCGACAGTCCCACCCGGGGTCAAGCCCTGTACCAGAGGAAATTCGGGGCAGTGTTCAGCGTCGAAATGAGAAGGAGCGTCTCCAGGATGCTGGAAGAGTGGCGCTGAAAAAGCAGGGCGGCGCGCCCAATAGGCGCGCCGCCCTGCAGCATTTCGAGTTCGGATGACTTTAAGTGTCGCCCTGATCAATACGCGGAAAGGATCGCGAGGACCTTTTCCTTGCCCAGGGTGCGGAGGAATCCTGCGAGTCTCGGACCCTGGTCCTTTGCGATCAATGCCTGGTAGGCGGCGCGGAACAAGGTCTTCCCGTCCACGCCGGCAGCCTCTGCGGCCTTGTAGATTGCCTCGGCTACGAGCTTCTCGTCCGCGAAAACATCCAGCTGCGCCACGACATCGTCGCGCAGGTGCCTGATGGCAAGTGTTTCCGTTTCGGTCAGCCCGGCCTTTTCGCCAGGCTTCCTCACGGCGAAACGGAAATCGTCCGGTGCGCATTCTTCGATCCAGTACCATGCGCAGGCAGCGCGCTTCCGCACCAAGGTTTCCTGCGCGGGCGCCAGGCCGGGCAGTTCCTTTAGGACGCTCTC
>JAJFUL010000119.1 GCA_021372425.1 Spirochaetaceae bacterium | reverse complement strand
ATGGACCGCAGGGAAACCGGGGTCATTGCGCTCGAAGGTGCAGAGCACGACCGGCTTCGGAAATTCGCTCAAATATTTGTAGATGGCCTGGTTCTGGACCTCATGCAGCATGATGATGCCATCCAGGCTTTCGCTTTTCATGCGACGGAGACAGTCGCTCTCGCTCTCGGAATTCCATTTGACGAAGAAAAACATCGTCCTGTACCCAAATTGCTCCAGGCGGTGCTCGATCGTGGAAAAAAGCTGGCGTTGGAACATGTTGAAGGTGTCGGGAATAATGACCCCGATGGTAAAAGTGCGCCTTAAGACCATGGATCGCGCGACATTGTTGGGGACATATCCATTTTCCTTGACGATATTCAGCACTCTCTGCCTGATTTCGTCGCGGACGTATTCGCGGTTGTTCAGTACCCTGGAGACGGTCGAAGGCGAGACTCCAGCCAGCCTGGCGATATCTTTTATGCTCATCCTACCTGCTACCTGCCAGAAAGTCGTTTGCGCGCTTTTCAGATCACTATGCAGTACTTTATACTATACACGTAAATCTATAGTATAGCTATCATGACTTATTAAAAGGCACACTGCAAGGAGCATGCATATGGAATTTGTACGATGGGGAATCCTGTCAGTCTCGAACAACTATCATCTTCGCATCCATAACCAGCTAAAGGGCTCCGCGACCGTGAAGGTGCTTGGCATCGCTTCCCGCAACAGTGCGAAAGCAGCCGCCGAAGCAAAGCAGCTCGGTATTCCCAAAAGCTATGGGTCCTATGAGGCTCTTCTCGCCGATCCGGAAATCGATGCGGTCTATATACCGCTGCCAAACGACCTCCATGCCGAATGGGTAAAAAAAGCCGCCGATGCCGGCAAGCACGTTCTATGCGAAAAGCCCTTCGCCCTGGATGCAAGGCAGGCGGAAGAAGCCATTGGCCATGCCAAAGCCAGGAATGTCCACGTGATGGAAGCCTTCATGTACCGTTTCCATCCGCAGTGGGTCCATGCCCGCGAAGTGATCCGGTCTGGCGAACTTGGGCAGGTTCTTTCCGTGTCGGCGTATTTTTCCTACTTCAACAAGGATCCGGCCAACATCCGCAATATACTGGAAAAAGGCGGCGGCGGGTTCATGGATATTGGTTGCTATGCGGTATCCAGCGCACGATTCCTGCTTGGCATGGAGCCGCGCCGGGTGATGGCCCTCGCCAACCGCGACCCTGTTTTCCATACGGACGTGCTCAGTTCCGGCCTTCTCGATTTTGGGAGTGCCCATGCCACCTTCACCGTTTCGACCCAGGCTGCAGCATTCCAGCGCATCGACGTGATAGGTACCGATGGCACGCTCTCGATCCTCATACCTTTCAATATGTATGACGACCTGCCTGCGGAAATCCAGATAAGGACAGGCGTTGGAGAACGGACGGTCAGGCTGGGTCCCGCCGGTCAGTACCGCCTCATGTTCGAAGCTTTCTCCGCGAGCATTCTGGAATCCAACCCCGAACCGACATCCCCATCCGATGCCGTGAGCAATATGAAGGTACTGGACGCCCTTTTCCGTTCCGAGAAATCCGGGATCTGGGAAGCTATCCTCTAAACCCCTGATGCAAAGCCGGCCTTGCCGGCTGCAAGGCTTGTCCAAGATGCCGATGACCCCGGTCAGTTTCTGATTTGACGGTCATCGGTTTTTTTTGTTGACAGATTTAAAAACCCATCTGATAATGAGCCCACGCCGAATGTAAACGTATACATTCGGTCTGATGAAGTGTAAGGAGCAATCGTTTGGCAGAACCTTTGATTGCAGTAAAAAATCTCAATAAATCTTTCCCCGGCGTTCAGGCGCTGAAAGACGTCCAATTCGATCTGTTCCCCGGCGAAATCCACACACTTGTTGGTGAAAATGGGGCTGGCAAATCGACGCTCATGAAAATAATAGCAGGCATCTACCAGAAGGATTCCGGGGAGATTCTCCTCGCCGGGAAGCCGATCGACATCGCGAACCCGAGATCCGCGCTCGATCATGGGATTTCCATCATCCACCAGGAATTGAACATGATGAACCACCTGACGGTGGCCCAGAACATCTTCATAGGGCGCGAGCCGAAGAAGGCCAAAGGCTTATTTCTTGACGAGAAGAAGCTCAATGATGACGCGCGTTCGCTTTTCGCGCTGCTCAAGTTGAACATCGATCCGACCACGAAAATGGGCGACCTCACCATCGCCAAGCAACAGATGGTCGAGATCATCAAGGCGATCTCCTACAATTCTAAGGTTCTCATCATGGATGAGCCAACGGCAGCCCTCAACGCCACGGAAATCGATGAATTGTTTGCTGTCATGCGGAACCTCAGGAGCAAGGGCATCGGCATCATCTACATTTCCCATCGCATGGATGAACTATTCAGGATTTCCGACCGCATAACGGTCATGCGCGATGGCCAGTACATAGGCACCTTCCGTGCCGCGGACGCAAACCTGGACCAGATCATTTCGCTGATGGTCGGCCGCAAGATTGAGCAATCGGCGGCCAGGGCACATGACTGTAGGGATCAGCCTGTCGTCCTCAAGGTGAGCGGTCTTTCGCGCGGCAAAGTGCTCAAGGATGTTGGCTTCGAGGTTCACAAGGGCGAAGTGCTCGGCCTTGCCGGCCTCATGGGGGCAGGTCGCACCGAAGCTGCCCGGGCGATATTCGGCGCCGATCCCATCGATGCGGGCGAAGTCTGGGTAGACGGCAAGAAGGTCCATATCCAGAGACCCGCCGATGCCGTTCACCATGGCATCGGTTACCTTTCCGAAGACCGCAAGCGATATGGCCTGGCCGTCGGTCTGGACGTGGAAACCAATTCAGGGCTCGCATCCCTCAAGCAATTCACAGGGCCCGCCGGCTTCGTGAAGAGCAAACAACTGAGGGCTATAGCCCAGGACACTGCAAACAAGCTTGCAATCAAGACGCCAAGCCTCCAGCAGAAAGTAAAATACCTTTCAGGCGGCAACCAACAGAAAGTGGTCATCGCGAAATGGCTCATCCGCAACTGCGACATCCTGTTTTTCGACGAGCCCACCAGGGGAATCGATGTCGGCGCGAAGCAGGAAATCTACAGGCTGATCAACGAACTGGCGGACAGCGGGAAGACCATTATCATGATCTCCTCAGAATTGCCGGAAATCCTGCGCATGAGCGACCGGATCGTCGTCATGTGCGAAGGAAGAGTGACAGGAGAGTTGATGGCTTCCGAAGCCACGCAGGAAAAGGTGATGAAACTGGCCACTCAGCGGGAAACCATGGTCCAGAAAGCAAATTCAAATTAAGGAAGGAATATGCCGAAAACAAGCGTTGCGGCAGTAGCGGCCGCACCAAAGAAGAACTCTTCCGCGGTGGCGCGACAGAAGATTTTTGCCTTTTCAAGCCTGATCATCCTGATGATCGCATTCTCTTTGGCATCACCCAACTTTTTCAAGGCCGACAATCTCATAGCCATCATGCTGGCGACGGCCGTTACGGGCGTGCTGGCTGTGGGCATCACCTTCGTCATCATAACCGGTGGCATCGACCTTTCGATCGGCACCCTCATGACCTTCTGCTCCGTCATGACGGCAAAAGCGATCACAGTCTGGCATCTTCCCATCCTCGTCGGCCTCCTCGTGGCAATCCTCACGGGCATGACCTTCGGATGCCTTTCCGGTATCCTCATCGCGAAGCTGAAGCTACCGCCGTTCATAGCGACGCTGGGCGTCAACATGCTGACGAAAGGTCTGTCGCTCATCGTCGCCCAGAGCAAGCCTATCTATTTCAGCGATTATCCGGTATTCAGCCAGATATCGATGGGATCGGTTTTCGGATTCATCAAGGATTTCCAAATCCCCAACGCTGTCCTCATTTTCTTCATCGTTGCGATTGTCAGCAGCATCATCCTCAACAAGACATCGTTTGGCCGCTATACCTTCGCGATCGGATCGAACGAAGAGGCCGTAAGGCTTTCCGGCGTCAATTCGGACCGGTGGAAGATCGGCGCCTATGTCCTTTGCGGAGCGATTGCGGGCATCGCCGGCATCCTCATCGCGTCGCGGCTCAACTCTGCACAGCCAGCTCTCGGACAGGGCTATGAAACGGACGCGATCGCGGCCTGCGTCATTGGCGGCACGTCGATGTCGGGCGGCGAGGGCACCATCCTCGGCACGATCATCGGCGCTTTCATCATAACCGTTCTCACCAATGGACTCAGGATCCTCAACGTCCCGCAGGAATGGCAGATAGTGATCACGGGACTCATCATCATCGGCGCAGTCTATCTCGACACGCTGCGCAGGAAGAAGAAATAGGGCCGGCAAAGCGGCTTGGCAGGCGCGGCGCTGCCAGGCAAGAGTTTTTCAGTGTGGTTCCAGACCGGCTCCCTTTAGCGGGCCGGAGAGAATATCAAGGAGGTTGCTATGAAAAACAGAAGAGCGGTATCAGTTCTTCTCGTAGCAATGCTGTTGCTCAGCGCGAGTGGGGTGTTCGCCCAGCAGAAGCTGTATATCCCCCTCATTTCCAAAGGCTTCCAGCACCAGTTCTGGCAGGCCGTAAAGCAGGGTGCAGAACAGGCTGCAAAAGACTACAACGTGGAAATCACGTTTGAAGGCCCCGAGTCCGAAGCCATGGTCGACAAGCAGATTGACATGCTCGCCGCCGCACTGGCCAAGAAACCGAGCGCCCTCGGCTTCGCAGCCCTGGACAGCAAGGCAGCCATCCCCTACCTGCAGAAAGCCGCCGCGGCCAAAATCCCCGTCATCGCCTTTGACTCAGGCGTCGACAGCGACATCCCGCTCACGACCTGCGCAACCGACAACGTCGCCGCTGCCGCCTATGCCGCGGACATGATGGCAAAACTGATCGGCAACAAGGGCGAGGTCGCCGTTATCGTTCACGATCAGACCAGCCGCACCGGCATTGATCGCCGCGATGGATTCGTCAACAGGATGAAAGCAAAATATCCGGAGATCAAAATTGTCGCCGTACAGTATGGTGGTGGCGATCAGCTCAAATCCACCGACCTTACCAAAGCCATCATTCAGGGCAACCCGAACCTCAAGGGAATTTTCGGTGCCAACGAAGGCTCAGCGATTGGTGTACTGAATGGCGTCAAGGAAATGAAGAAAGTCGGAAAGATCGTGGTTGTCGGCTATGATTCCGGTGCCCAGCAGATCGCGGCTGTGCGCTCTGGCGAAATGGCTGGTGCCATCACCCAGAACCCGGTCGGCATCGGCTACAAGACCGTTGAATGCGCCGTAAAGGCTCTCAGGGGTGAGAAGCTCCCGAAATTCGTCGATACTGGCTTCTATTTCTACACCAAAGACAATATCGATGATCCGAAGGTCAAGGCAGTCCTGTACGAATAAGCCTTGCATCTGACATTGCACAGAGAAGCTTGAATGAACAGCCGGCTTCGCTTGTCCTGCCAGGCAGGCGGGCGAAGCCGCTTTATAACGGAGTGATTTAATGATTGTGTGCTGTGGCGAGAATCTCATAGACATGGTCCCCATGGAGGGGCTTCCCAACACGCACTATGGCTGTTTCAAGGTTGCACCTGGGGGTTGTCCCTTCAACAGCGCCATAGCAGCCGCCCGGCTCGGCGCGGACGTTTCCTTCCTCGGCAAAATCGCCGGGGACTTCCTGGGCGACAAGCTTTTCGGCCGCCTGGCCGCCAACGGCGTCAAGACTGGCCTGATCAGACGCGTCCCCCAGCCCGTGACGCTGGCATTTGTCGAAAGATCGCCGGAAGGCGAAAATAAGTATGCATTCTATGCGGAAAAGGCGGCAGACCGATCGCTGGCCCCCGGCGATCTTCCTGCCTCGCTGCCGCCCGAGACACATTATCTGCTGGCAGGTTCCATATCGCTGGTGCTCGAGCCTTCGGCCAGCACCATCCGCTCGTTGATTGAGCGCGAATGCGCCAACGACGGCGCTGCAACCCTCCTGAGCTATGATCCCAACGTCCGACCCTCGCTCATACCCGACAAGGCTGCCTTCAGGAAGGATTTCGAATCAATCTGCTCAATAGCCGCGATTGTCAAGGCAAGCGATTCCGATATTGCATGGGTCTACGATTCATCGGATAAAGGTTCCGATATTGATGCGATCGTTTCACATATTCTCGACCTGGGCGCAGCAGCCGTCTTTCTCACCAGAGGCGAAAAAGGCAGCGTTGCGGCGACAAGAAAAACGCGTGTTTCCTGCAGGGCCGCGGAGGTGAAGGTTGTTGACACGATCGGCGCCGGCGACACTTTCCACGCTGCGATAGTGACTGCTCTCGATTCCATGGGAATCCGGACCAAGGCAGAGGTCGCATCCCTCGACCAGGAAACGCTATTCGCCCTGGCGCAGTTCGCATCGGCAGCATCGGCGCTCAACTGCACCAAGGAGGGCGCTGATCCACCCACGCACGCCGAGCTTGCGGTAGCTTTCCCCAATCTTGAGATTTCCCGGTGCCTCTCGAAGGCGACTGATTCCCAGCATGCTTTTTCAGGAGTGAAATTATGCTGATTGGCATCAAACCCTGCATTTCGCCCGATCTGCTTTCAGCCCTCTTCAGGATGGGGCATGGCGATGAAATTGTGCTCGCCGATGCTTTCTTCACCGGCGACGCTTTGAACCAGCGCGTCATCCGCGCCGACGGTATCCGCATCCCCG
>JAJFUL010000084.1 GCA_021372425.1 Spirochaetaceae bacterium | reverse complement strand
GTTTCTCAACCATTTGGCTCGCAGCGGCGCCGCTTACGCCAAATTCTTCACCCAGCTCGGTGACTGCACGATGCTTATTGTCATTCAGGAGAAAAAGTACTGCGATCTGCGGCATGGAAAGCCTCGTCTCTGTAGCATACTCAATAAAACCTTTCATCGAGAGCCGCATGACCTGGCTCATCCATGTCTTGAGCGCATTCTCAAGTTCAATGTTTTCTGTCATCATAGACGCCTTTTAAAAGATAAGATGAGTAAATAATAAAGAAAACTTAAACTCCTGGCAAGCCAAACAACCTGTTTTTATGAAAAAGCTGCCGGAGGACGAATTGTCAGACACAGGAATCGTGGGCAGACCCTGCCTGAGGTCTTTCTCAGCCGGAAACTGACAGCCTGGCCGGCGGAGCCGAGGTGGAGGAGCGGATCACCAGGCTCGTCGGCAGATAGACACGATCAGGCTGAGGCCTTATCCCGTTCACCAGGGAAATGAGCATTTCCCCTGCCAGCCTGCCATATCCGGCGCCATCCACATGAATTGTCGTCAAGGGAGGACTGAGAAACTTCGAAGGCGGAATATCGTCTATGCCGACTATCGAGATATCGCGCGGAATTTCCTTGCCTCTGTCGTGGAGCGCGGCCATCACTCCAATCGCCACCGTATCGTTGCCTGTGAAGATCGCGGTGAAGTCACAATCCCTCTCCAGAAGCTCGATAGCAGAACGATAGCCGCTTTCATGGCTGAAGTCAGCCCATGTGACGAGCTCCTCGTCGATCGCTATTCCCGCCTGTGTCAGCGCATCGCAATATCCCTTGTACCTGCTGGCCGCGGTGAGATAGTTCTCCGGTCCGTAATTTATGCAGGCGATCCGCCGATGTCCCTCGGAGAGCAGGTATTCTGTGGCCCTCAGCGCGGCGAGGTGGTTGCTGAAGCCGACGCCGCATGCTTTGGGGTTCTGCCATCCTGGTCCCACGATGACAGGGAAATCCACATCGATGAGCACGTTTATCTGTTTCTCGTCTTCCCTCGGATTCAGGATGAAAAGGCCATCGATCGAGTTTTCCTGGACCATGCGCATGTAGGCGTCCGGCTTCGACGGATCCTCAATCGCATACACGAGGAGCTTGAACCCATTCTGGTGGCAGACTTCGTTGAGACCTGACAGTATCTGCGGAATGAAGGCGTCAACGCGAAGGTGTATGGCTGAAGGGAGAACGAAGGCGAGCGTATGGCTCTTGCCGCTCGCCAGATGCCTGCCCGCTGCATTGGGAACATACTCTAGTTCTTTTACCACGCGCAGCACACGTTCTATTGTTTCCGTGGGAATGGCCATCTGACTGCTCTTCTTGTTGAGGACAAACGAGACCGTGGCGATGGAGACACCCGCGCGTCTCGCCACGTCCTGTATGGTGACTTTTGTTTTCTTCACCTGGCGCCACTCCTTTTTTCGTTGACAGGTCAAAATTTCAATGGTAGAATTTTATCAGCACTTAAGCGTTTTAGTAAAGTGCCAAATTCTTAGAAAAACGGAGGGGGTTTTCATGAAACGTGTCTTATTTGCTTTAATAGTAATCGCTGTTGTCTTCGTCGCTGTTCCGAGCCTTTCGGCAGCCGATGCAAAGACACTCACGGTATGGTGCTGGGATCCGAACTTCAACGGCTATTCGATGAAGGAAGCGGCAGCTGTCTACAACAAGTCGCATCCTGAAGTGAAAATCCAAATCCTCGATGTCCCCGAGAATATCGAGGGCAAAATCGAAGCGGGCTTGCAGGCAGGAGGTGCGGGACTGCCGGATATCGCTCTTTTCCAGGACTATGTCATCGAGAAATTCATCCTCAATTATCCAAATGCTTTTGTCGACCTCAAGGCGGCAGGCGTCGATTATTCGAAATTCGCGGCATACAAGCTGGGCCCAATGACCGAAGGCAACAAGATATACGGCATACCCTTCGACACAGGCTCCACAGGTCTCTGGCTTCGGGCCGATTACATCAAGGCCGCTGGTCTCAATCCCGACAGCTACCAGAAAAACATGACCTGGCAGGATGTCATCAATCTGGGTGTTGCGATCAAGGCCAAGGGAGGAAAGCCTCTCCTCGCATACGACACGACAAGTTTCGACACGCTCAGAATAATGGTGCAATCAACAGGCACTCAGTTCTTCAACAAGGACGGCAGCCTGAACCTCCGGACGCCGGCAATGGAAAAATCGCTCACCATACTCAAGGAGCTGAACGACAAAGGTCTGCTGTACAATGCCGAAGGCTGGAACAACTGGGTTTCGGCTTTCAACAACGGAGAGACCGTCGGTCTCCTCAACGCCATCTGGATAATAGGAACGCTGAAATCGCAGCAGGCAAATGCAGGCAAGTGGATGGCAGTGCCGACACCGAGGATTGAAAATGTACAGGGGGCCAGGAACGCGAGCAACAACGGTGGTTCCAGCTGGTATGTCTTCTCTTCCAGCAAGAACAAGACCGTAGCCGTCGATTTCTTGAAGTCCGTATGGGCGAGCAGTACCCCCGATGCCCTCAATTTCTACAACACGATCCTCAAAGGCGCAGGGGCGATGGGTACTTACCTGCCAAGCCGCTCAGGCTCCAACTACACGGCGCCGGATGAGTTCTTCTACAAACAGCAGCCAGTCTACAAGGATTTTGCCGCATGGATGGAGAACGTGCCCACCCTTCTCTATACGCCCAACTATGTTGCGATGCGCGACGCGGTGAAAAACGCGATACTTCTCATGTTCAAGGGTGACCTGAAGACGGTGAGCGACACGATCGCTCATGCCGAGGCAGAATACAAACAGGTTACCGGACGATAACAGGCGTATCCGGACAATCATCAATGGCTGTAGTTCCATCCCAACCGGGAGGAACTGCAGCCTCTGTCAGGAGAAGCAAAGTGAACAAGAAAGGTGCTTCCTCGCGATACCTGGACAGAGTAGGTTGGCTCATGATTGCGCCAGCCATCATTCTCTATGCAACCTTCAACTTATATCCGATTCTTTCTTCACTGGGCATGGTCACGCGAAAGTGGCAAGGCATGCGCAGCACCTATATCGGCCTCGGCAATTTCGCGCGCATGCTCAACGACAGAATATTCTGGCAATCGCTGGGCCACAATTTTCTTTTCATGGGCATTCAAATCCCCATCATGATCATGCTGGCCCTCATCCTGGCAGCCATCCTCAACGACGTCAGGCATGGCCGTGGGACACTCAGAACCATCTTCTTCCTTCCCTGCGTGACCTCCCTGGTCGCGTATTCGGTGCTTTTCAGAATGCTGTTCCAGACAAATGGCCTCCTTAACAATCTCTTGATGAAATTGGATCTCATACAGAGTCCCATCGGCTGGCTCAACGATCCCACCTGGGCGAAAGCCACAATCATGATTGCCCTCACCTGGAGATGGACGGGTTACAACATGGTGTTCTTCATTGTGGGCATGCAGAACATCAGCAACGAGATATTCGAGGCCGCGGAAGTCGACGGGGCAAATAAACGGCAGCAATTCTTCCGTATAACCTTGCCCCTGCTTCGTCCGGTCATCTTGTTCTCGCTGGTGACGAGCATAAGCGGGACGATGCAGCTCCTCGACGAACCCAATGTGCTCACATGGGAAGGCGGACCGGCCAATGCGACAATGACGGCGGCGCTCTATATCTACCGCCAGGCCTTCGTGCTCAATTCAGACTTTGGATATGCGGCGGCCCTTTCATATATCGTCGTCATTATCACGGCCAGCTTCGCTTTCATCCAGATGAGACTGCTGGGCAGGAGGGACCAATGACGGTTGCGAGGCGTTTCACGTTCTCCAGGCTCCTGGTATGGATTTTCCTCGCCGCGGTCGTCGTCGTGAGTCTCTTTCCCTTTTTCTGGATGCTGATAGGGACGACGCTCAACCCCAATGCCGTCGTTGCAGGAGTCGTCATTCCGGGGAAAGAATTCTCGCTGAACTGGAGCAAGGCCATCAAAAACTACAACCTGCCGACCTATTTCCTGAACTCGCTCAAGATCGCGGTCCTGACTGTCGTGCTGGGAGTGCTCGTCAATGCCCTCGCCGCATTCGGTTTCGAGAAATACAGGTCGAAAGCCCGCGAAAAAGTGTTCTCGGTCTTCATGTTGTCGCTGATGATGCCCCAGATTGCCCTTGTCATACCGCTTTTCAAGC
>JAJFUL010000075.1 GCA_021372425.1 Spirochaetaceae bacterium | reverse complement strand
TTCACCGGCGCGCAGCGCCTTCAGTATTTCGACGCGCTCTATAGTCTCCACTTCGGAATGGATGTAGCGGACCCGCAGGCCTAGCCCTGTGAGGTATTCAGTGAGCTCCTCGGCCATTTTTTTCGTCAGCGTGATGATGAGGCTGCGTTCTCCCCTGGACGCGCGGTCCTTGACACGGGCATAGATATCTTCCATCTGCCCTTCGGTCGGACACACCTGTATTTCGGGGTCCACAAGGCCCGTCGGCCTTATGAGCTGCTCTGCCACGATGGCGGATCGCGAAAGCTCGGTCTCGCCTGGTGTCGCAGAGACATAGACGACCTGAGGCACCATCGATTCGAATTCGTCGATCATGAGAGGCCGGTTGTCGAGTGCGCAAGGCAGGCGGAACCCGTATTCAACGAGCGATGTCTTCCTGCTGCGATCCCCGGCATACATTGCGCCAATCTGCGAAAGCGTGACGTGTGACTCGTCGATGAAAGTGATGAAATCCTTGGGAAAGTAGTCGAGCAGCACGCCCGGCCGCTCGCCGGGCTTCCGGCCAGACAAGGGTGCGGAATAATTCTCTATGCCTGGGCAATAGCCCATCTCCTCCAGCATCTCGATATCATATTCAGTTCGGGACTTAAGTCGCTCGGCCTCCAGGAATTTTTTCTGGACCATGAACTTGTCATATTGTTCATCCAGCTCTTCGCGAATCTCCTTGACCGCATCTTTCACCATGTTCTCTGGCATGACGAAATGCTTTGCAGGGTAGATTATGGCTTCTTCAAGGTCTTCGCCCAGCTTGCCAGTCAAAGGATCGAGTTTTCTTATGCGGGCCACAACATCATAATCCAGCTCGATACGGTACGCTTCCTCGAGATATGCCGGGAAAATTTCGATGCTGTCGCCACGGATGCGGAACCGTCCCCGGTCCAGCACCATATCATTCCGCTCGTATTGGAGATTGATCAGGTTCCTCTTGACCGTATCGATGTCGAGCGGCTCTCCTTTATCGAAATAAAGCCGCATCTCGCGGTAGAGATCGGGCGAACCAAGGCCATAGATGCAGGAGACTGTCGCAACGATTATCACATCGCGACGTTCCATGAGGGAAGCCGTGGCTGAAAGCCGCATCCTGTCAATTTCGTCGTTGATGCTGGAATCTTTTTCGATATAAAGATCCTTGGATGGAACATAAGCTTCAGGCTGGTAGTAATCGTAATAGGAAACGAAGTACTCGACGGAATTGCCGGGAAAGAAGCTCTTGAATTCCCTGTAGAGCTGGGCCGACAGGGTCTTGTTGTGCGAGATTACCAAGGCAGGCTTCTGTACCGCTTCGATAACCTTCGCCATGGTAAAAGTCTTTCCAGACCCTGTAACGCCTTTGAGCGTCATGTACCGGGAGCCCCTGCCTATTGCTGAGACCAGGGTCTGAATCGCCGAGCCCTGATCCCCGGAAGGTTCGAAGGGCGCGGACACAATAAATGGCTTCATGCTTGTGCGCAGCCTCTCTCAGTCATTTTTCGCCTGCTGCGCAAGCGTCAGCCGGGTCCGCATCTTCTGCTTTCCGCGATAGAACTCGACCCAAATCGTTTCGCCTGGCCGGTTGTCCTCGAGGGCGGTGTTCAGGTCTGCAACCGAAGAGACCGTCAGCCCATCAATCATCGTGATAATGTCCCCGCCGATATTGAAAACATGCTGGCCATAGCGAACTGCCTTGGTGCCACCTTTGAGCCCTGCTTTTTCCGCATTGCCGCCTTTTTTTACGGCCGAGACGAGGAGGCCTTTATCAACAGGAGCACTAAAGCCCGCTTCCTGCAGGTATTCGACAAGATCAGGGAAGAGCTGGATCGATTCGATATCAATAACACCCCTGTTGATGTGCCCCGTCTTGATGAGCTCAGGCACGATGCGGGTCGCCGTGTCGGCAGGAATGGCAAAGCCTATACCCACCGATCCGCCGGAAGTCGAATATATCATCGTATTTATGCCGATTATCTCGCCCTTCGAATTGAGCAGCGGTCCGCCTGAGTTGCCCGGATTTATCGAGGCATCGGTCTGGATCATGTTCTGGAGCACCGTTGTGTCGTCTTCCTGTATCGGCCTTCCCAAACCTGATACGATCCCCTGCGTCAAAGTGCGCTCAAGGCCAAAGGGGTTCCCGATGGCCAGCACTTTCTGGCCTACTTTGAGGTTTTTGGACGTGCCGAATGGAATCGGCCGCAATTTTTTTCCTGCGGGCGGATCGAACCTGATGACGGCAAGATCGTTTTGCTGGTCAGAACCGACCACCTTGGCCTCGTAGCGGCTTCCGTCCGCCATGTTGACATAAAGCTTGTATGCATCCTTTATCACATGGTAGTTAGTCAGGACATGGCCCTTTTCGTCGATGACCGAGCCCGATCCCGAGCCTCCGCTTTGCGGCACCGGCTCCATGAACCAGTTGATTGCCATGACCTCTGTCGTGATGTTCACCACTGATTCATTGTATTTTTCATATACATTGATCGTTTCGGCTTCATCTTGTGTATACGTTTGTGCACTATATGAAGTTCCTTGCACGGGAATTTGTAAAGGATGCTGGGCCGGGACGTTTTTGGGGCTGCTGGCCAGGCTTTGCTCCTGGTTGCCTGTCTGAGAGGAATCGGACGGCACTGCCACAGCCACACTGGTATCGACGGGAGCCGAGGCATTCAGGGAACCAGCAGCACGGCCGTTTCTTCCTGTCAGAAAAACGAGCCCCAACACTACTATCGCCGCGATCAGTCCGCTCACAGTGCTTGCGAGTACAATCTGTTTCCTGGAATAAAGTTTCATGATCCACAGTCCTTTATTTTAAACGAATGTCAATTTCCCTGCAGCCGCTTCTTCCACTCTGGCCAGCATGAAGAGATAGTCCGACAGCCTGTTCATGAATTTCTGAAGTTCCTTTGAAACCTGCTCCTGCCTTCCCAGTGCCACGATCCTTCGCTCAGCTCTACGCGCAATCGTTCTTGCCAAGTCCAGCGAAGCGGATCCGGGCGTCATGCCGGGAATGACGAATCCTTTGATGTCTATCTTCCGTTCCAGTTCGCTGATTCTCTGGAAAAGTGAATCCACATCCCGATCATTGACGGGATTGACATAGGCCTTGCTCACAGAAGCCAATTCGGCTCCCACACGGAACAGGAGCCGCTGTATTTCATCGATGCCTGACTGGACTTCAGTCTGGCTGCAAAGATGCCTGGCCATTCCAAGCGCAGAAGAAAGTTCATCCACCGTGCCATACGCCTCTACACGAGGGCTGTCCTTGCCTACCCGCTCACCGGACCAAAGATCGGTGTCGCCTTCGTCTCCATTCTTGGTAACAATACTCATACGTGAAAGATACCGCCTTGAAATGCAATTCATCAAGCCTCGATTCGAACAAGGAAAGCCGCCAGACCGGCCTCCGGACGTCGTTGACAGGCTTGCCCTATCATGTTACCGTAGCTTTCGACTATTTCCAGAAGTCTGATACTCAGAAGGAAAAAAATGGCATCGCAGACAAACAAGCCAGAAGGCAAAGAAGTCGCCAAAGGCGAGGGAAAATCAAAATCCAAAAAAGGCATCAAGAATCCCTTCCTCTATGTTGGGACCATACTTCTCCTGGTCATCGTCATAATCGCTTTCGTTTTCATACCCTCTGCAGGCAGCACAAGGAGCTCGATCCCGACATTCGGAAGCTGGAACGGCAAGCCAATACAATACAAGCAGGATTCCTATTTTGCAAACCAGGTCGCGCAGATCAACGAGTATCTTCGCCAGCAGGGATTGCCTGAAGAAAATTTCCAGATGTACGCCTACCAAGTGTGGCGGATTGCATTTCAGAGTACCGCAATACGCACGGCTCTCATCGATACGGTCACACGCAGCGGATTCCGGGTCACTGAAAAAGGCGTGGATGAAGCCATGACTCAGCTTGAACAATTCCAGGAAGATGGCAAGTTTTCAATCGATAAATACAACAAGACATCAAAGGCTACGCTTCTCGCCCTTCGCAATTCCACGAAAGAAGACCTCTATGTCCGCAGGTATTATGAAGACATGTATTCCATCTCTCCATCCACCGCAGAAATCCAGTTCGTCGCCAATATGGCGAAACCTCAGCGCACGATCGCTTATACCTCGATCTCCATGGCCGATTTCCCGGATACTGAGGTTCTTGCCTGGGGTCAGAAGAATTCAGAGCTTTTCCGAACCATCGGCGTTTCACGGATCACTATCACTTCATCGGAATCTGATGCGAAGAAAATCCTGAAACAGGTTCAGGACAACAAGCTTTCATTCGAGGATGCCGCGAAGAGCCACTCCAAGGATTCCTATGCCGACCAGGGCGGCGATGCCGGATCAGTCATTTACTATGCCTTTGCGGACAGCTTTACGAACAAAGACGATGCCGCGAAAGTGGCAGCCCTAAAAAAAGACGAAGTTTCCGACGTGTACAAGATTAGCGACAAGGCATGGTCCTTCTTCAAGATCAACGCTGAGCTTGCCGAGCCAGATTTCACTAATGCCGCCACAATCAGCGAGGTCAGGTCCTATATCAGCGAAAAGGAAAAAGGCACTATCGAAAGTTGGGCAATCGCCAAGGCCAACAGCGTCATCACCTCCACCGATGCCAACGGATTCAAGAAGATCGTGCAGAACGCAAAATTGCCCTTCAACGAAGCCGGCCCGATGTACGTCAACCTCGATACTCCAACTTTCTATGCTTATGGACAGCAGATTCCCCTCCTCCAGAATTACTGGTCCAACAGCGATCCGGCTCTTGCCGATGCTGAAAAAAGCGAATCTTTCATGACAGAGGTTTTTTCGCTGCCAAAGGGAACAGTCTCCAAGCCGCAGGTTGTCGGCGACTATGTCGTGGTTTTCTATGTGAAGGATGAAAAAACGGCCAGCGATGACGATGTCGCAATGACCAAGTTCGCCTATCCGTATTTCCACCAGCAGGCGCTCGATACCGAAACCAGAAATACGGTTCTCAAGAGCAAGAATTTCAAGGATGATTTCAACAAGGCGTTCTTGTCGCTCTACAATACTGGTGCCACATCTTCCAAAAAGACCGAGACCACCACAACTACTACGGTCAAGGAACCTGAAAAGAAATAGCATTCACCGGACTGATCGCAACAGCCGGTCACATACTGATTGCATAAAAAGGGGGCTGCCGCGCAATTGCGGCAGCCCTTTTTTTGCCTCAAGCCTCTTTAGTTGTTCTCATCATCCGTACGCAGAACGGCCAGGAATGCTTCCTGCCCAAGCTCCACGTTCCCGACCATCTTCATGCGCTTCTTGCCTTCCTTCTGCTTCTCGAGAAGCTTCCGCTTGCGCGAGATGTCGCCCCCGTAGCATTTGGCCAGCACGTCCTTTCGGACTGGATTGACTGTTTCCCTTGCGATGATCTGTGCACCAATCGCTCCCTGGATGGCCACCTTGAATTGCTGACGAGCGATATTCTTCTGAAGGCGCTCGCACACTTTGCGTGCCCTCTCATAGGCCTCAGGTTTGTAAACCAGCATGGAAAGCGCATCCAGGGGGTCACCATTGATGAGAAAATCGAGCTTGACCAGATCGGTGGGCTTGTAGTCGGTCACCTCGTAATCGAAGCTCGCATAACCCCGGCTTGTGGATTTTAGCTTGTCATAGAAATCGAAAAGCACCTCCGCAAGAGGCATCTCGAAAACCAGCTCCACGCGCTTTTCGTCCAGGTGCGTGAAGGATTTCTGTTCGCCGCGCTTTCCAAGGCAAAGGGTGATCAGATTGCCGATATAGGTGGAGGGCGTTATTATGTCCGCCTTGATATACGGCTCTTCTGCTCCGGCGATTCGCGACGGATCAGGATACTCGGAAGGATTGTCGATGAAGATGGTCTCGCCATTCTGAAGAAGAATCTTGTACCGTACCGATGGAGCTGTCATGATGATCGATTGACCATATTCCCTTTCGAGCCTTTCCTGAACCACCTCGAGATGGAGCATACCCAGGAAACCGCATCTGAAGCCAAATCCGAGCGCCAGCGAGTTGTCCTTCTCGAAGATCAGCGAAGCATCGTTCAGCGTCAGTTTTTCGAGGCTTTCCTTGAGCTCGTCATAATCGGCAGAATCGATCGGATAGATCGAACTGAAAACTACCGGCTTTATTTCCCTGAAGCCGGGAAGCGCCTCGGAACAAGGATTTTCAGCATCGGTTATCGTGTCGCCAACACGGACATCGCGGACTGTCTTTATACCCGCAACACAGTATCCAACCTCGCCGGCCGAAAGCAGGTCCCCTGGCACAGGTACTATCTTGAAAAGACCGACTTCCTCCACTTCATTGATCGCACCATTGGACATGAGCTGGATCTTCATGCCCTTCTTTATTAAGCCCTCCATTATGCGGATATGAAGTATGACACCACGATAGGGATCGTAATGCGAATCGAAAATATGCGCCTGAAGCGGATTGGATGGCCTGCCGGAAGGCGCCGGTATTCTCTGCACGATCGCTTCCAGCAGTTCGTCGATGCCGGTGCCCAGCTTGGCCGAGACCGTGAGGGCCGAATCCCCATCGAGGCCGAGGTCTTTGTCGATCTGGTGGCGGACCGATTCGACATCAGCCTGAGGCATGTCGATCTTGTTGATGACTGGCACGATCTCAAGATTATGTTCAAGGGCCATGTACATGTTCGAAAGCGTTTGCGCCTCGACGCCTTGTGTGGCATCGATGAGGAGGATTGCGCCTTCACAGGAGGAGATTGCCCGGGAAACCTCATAGGAAAAATCGACATGTCCGGGGGTATCGACCAGATTGAGGCTGTAAGTCTTCCCATCTTTAGCCACGTAGGGAAGCGTCACTGCCTGGCTCTTTATGGTGATGCCTCGTTCGCGTTCGATGTCCATGTTGTCCAGCATCTGGTTCTGCAGCTTGCGCTCATCGATGATATGCGCCTTTTCGATGAATCGGTCCGCCAGCGTTGACTTGCCATGATCGATGTGCGCAATGATACAAAAATTCCGGATCAATTCGGGTTCGTGCATGACTCAACTCTACCGGAAACAC
>JAJFUL010000064.1 GCA_021372425.1 Spirochaetaceae bacterium | reverse complement strand
CCAATCTGATGATTTCGGAGGCGCCGAGCGTCGTTATCGCGAGATAAGTGCCGCGCAGCCTTAAGGTCGGCAGGGCCACGCAAAGCCCTACGATGGCCGCCATCAGGCCCGCGAGGGGAAGCGCGATCCAGAAGCTCATGCCGAGCCTTGTGGCGAGGATGGCCTCGGTATAGGCCCCAATGCAGTAGAATCCCGCGTGTCCGATATTGAACTGGCCGGAGTAGCCGTTGATGACGTTCAATGATCCTGCGAGGACTGCATACATCAGGACTCTGCAAAAAATCCCCATGGTGTAGGACTGCGGGAATATCTTCGGAAGGGCCAGCAACAGCAGGGCCGCCGCAGCATAAAGGCCGATCTTGAGCCACGCAGGTCTGGGCGGCCGCTTCGCGTCCGCCGCAGGCTTCGCGCCCTTTGTTGGGGGGTTCGGACCTGCGCTTTTGTGTTCGGTGTTTTTCTGGCTGGTTTTCATGGTCTCGCTCCGGATTTTTTTGCGAACCCCTCGGGCTTTACGATAAGCACAAGGACAAGGAAAACGAAGGCAAAAATGTCGCGGAAGCTGACGGACGTGAAGGTGATGCCGAGATTCTCGACGACGCCAAGGACGAGGCCGCCCAACGCGGCGCTCGGAATGTCTGTCAGACCTCCCAGCACCGAGCTGGAAAAAGCCTTCATGCCGACCGAGCCGCCCATCGTCGCGACGAGCGTCTGGTAGTAGATGGCCATGAGCATTCCCGCCACGCCGCCAAGGCCGCAGCCGAGGCTATTACCGAGCATCGAAGTCCTGTTGACATTGATCCCCATCATAGCCGCGGCCTTTCTGTCCTGGCTGACAGCGCGGAGCATGATGCCCCAGCGCGTCTTGCTGAAAAGAAGATACAGCAGCAGGGACAGAATCAATACCGTCGAAATGACTACGAGCTGCGAAAGCGTGAATCCTACGACGCCTCGACCATAGAATTTGTTTGGAAGGATATTGAGCAAGGGCTTTTGGTTGGGCCCGAAAACTATCTGTGCCAGGTTCCTCAGCAACATCGATACGCCGATCGTGCAGATCAGCGAGATGTGCCGCGGAGCATCGAAGAATCGCTCATAGGCGACTTTATAGACAAAGACCCCGACGATGCCAGAGGCTGCAAACGATGCGAGCACTGCGAGCAAAAGATTGTTGCCGAAATACTGAAAGGCATAAAACGCCGCAAACGCGCCAATCATGATGATGTCGCCATGGGTGAAAGTGACGAGCCCGACAACGCCGACGACAACAGAATACCCAATCGCCATCAATGCGTAGATTGAGCCTTGGCAAATGCCGTTGATAAGCTGTGAAAGATAGTAATCCATGCATTTCCCCATTCATGCAAAAGTGGCCGGCCTGCCGCTGGGCAAACCGGCCTCTTTGAATCAATGACTATTTTGCGAAATCGTAATCCGTCTTTCTGACGAATTTCCCGTTTTCAACCTGGATGATGAGGTACTTCCTGAAGATGTCGCCATCAGGATTGAACTGGATCGGGCCAGTGAGGCCGACGAACCCCTTCATGTCCTGGAGGTTCTGCCTGATGCTGTCACGGGTGACTTTGGAGCCTGAATCCTTGATCGCCTGGGCGATGAGATAAACCGTGTCATAGGCGCAGGCGGGGTGAACGGTCGGAGCAAAGCCGGCGAGCTTGGTGAATTTATCGGCCCAAGCCGTCGCTTCCTTGTTGTCCTTGTCGATGTAGAAGGGGGTCGTGAGGAGAAGCCCTTCCGCATTTTCCTTGCAGAGCTGGATTATCTGCTGGGAAGTGCCGGGGCCGAGAGTCGTGATCTTTACGTCTTTCCAGCCGGCCTGGGCAATCTGGTTGATGATCGTGGGAACAGGACCCTGGTCCATAAGGATTATGTGGTCGGGCTCGCCCCTTCTCAGCTTGGCGATGGCGGAGCTGAAGTCTTTTTCGTCGGCGATGTAGTTGACGTCGGCGACGATATCGAGACCGTCTTTCTTGGCCTGCCTGGTGAAGTTGTCATGGGCGGATTTGCCCCAATCGGAATTAACCCAGAGAATGCCGACTTTCTTGGCGCCGGCGAATTTCTTGAGAAGATAGGTCGAGAAGAACGGTGCTTCGCCGTCCTGTCTTCCCATGATGGAGAAGGCGTATTTGCTCATGGCCGCGTAGCTGGGATTGGAAGCGGTCGGTGAAAGCAGGACGACGCCGGCTTCATCGATGATTGGCGCATCTGCCATACAGGCGGAGCTGGTGAAATCGCCAATGATTGCCATGATGGAAGGATCGTCGCCAAACTGACGAGCAAGGTCCGCGCTTTCCTTGGCATCGCCCTTGGAATCGCGCACGACCATCTCAAGCTTGATCTCGCCTTTGGCATTGATCTCATCGGCTGCCATCTTGGTGGCAATCTGGAAGCCTTTGCCATATTCCGCGTTGACGCCGGTGATTGGCGCGAGGACGCCAATCTTGTAAGTCTTGACCTGGCCGAATACCGGCATAGTCAAGAGTGCGGCAGTAACAAGAAGAGCTGCCAACAGGGGAATTCTCTTTCTGCTCATCGTGAGCCTCCTGGAATATTTGATGACTTCATTCTTCCTATTTGTGGAAGTGAAGTCTGCATGTCTTGCAGCCTTCAGAGATTTTATCGGTCAGGTCCAGTTTGTATCCCATGCTCTCGGCGATTCCACGGTCGCCATCCATCGCTATGTCGCAGAACTTGGCGATCTTCTCGTCATCGAGGCCGAGTTTTTTCCACGCATTGACCAGTGCGCAGTAGTGGAATTCAGCATAAATGTTGTTCTGGTCGCACTTGGTGACGTTGATCTCGAAGTTTTTCTTGCTGTCGGTCGGGAGGAATACGCCGTTGAACTCCTCCATATTTTCGGGATCCACGCACTGCCCCCTGAAACGCAGGCCGTGGATGTTGCCACACTGATGAACGGCTGCCCTGGTGATCGACTCGGCATCGACACCGCGCTTTTCCATCTCGAGATAGGTGAGCGCCATCCAAGTCGCCCTGTGCTCGATGCATGACCTGGCCATATTCGTCATGTCTTCGTCGATTGTCGGAGAATTCACAATGTCGGACATTTTCCTCTCCCTTGTCATGGTTATTATGTGTCGTGGTTGTTACGACGATCCCGTGGACCTAAACAAATTTAGTTTACCACTGTCCTGAAATTTGTCAACTAAAATTATTTACCATTTTTGTATTGATATTTAGCGATTTCTATTGAAGTGTCGCAATTCTGTGTGAAATTGGACGGTAGGTTCCGCAATATATAGATAAAAACATCAATC